>CAYHWL010000112.1:0-4807 GCA_964359785.1 uncultured Methanosarcinales archaeon
ATTAAGACAACCCATCTTGTAGATTATTTTTTTAGTTAATGAAGATCACACAAAAAGAAGAACCCTGCCGCAGCAGGGTCCCTCTTGACTAAGATTATTTAACTAAGCGGAAGATTATTTCATCAAGATCATTTTCTTGGAAAAGGTTACATTGTTTCCGCTCAACTTGTAGATGTACATACCGCTTGCAAGCCGGCTGGCATCGAAAGTTACTTTGTGCAATCCGGATGCTAATTCGTTTTCTACTAAGTTAGCTACTTCTTGACCGAGTGTGTTGTAAACTTTCAATGTATACATTCCAGCAGTTGGAACTGCGAACTCAATAGTTGTTGACGGATTAAACGGATTCGGATAGTTCTGAGCAAGTTTATATTCTGTAGGTGTAGAGTTGTCGTTATCGCCGACATCAGTAACACCGCTATTACCAGAGATCTTGTAAACTTGACCTTCTTTTGTTCCAACATAAACATCATCTGAACTTGGGTTAACTATCATTGCGCTTATGCCGTATCCGCTCATTCCAAGAGATGTCCATGTATTGCCGTTATCAGAAGACATATAAACACCGTTTGTTAGAGAGCTTACATAGATCTTGCCGCTCAAATCAACCGACATTGAATAAACAAATGTCACATTAAGCGAAGTAACTTTTGTAAAGCTCATTCCGCCATCTGTTGATTTGTATAGACCGTCGCCATAAGTTCCGGCAAATACTGTAGTAGATGTTGAAGCTAAAGACCAGATCATATCATAACCGCTTGTTAATTTATTCCAGTTAGTTCCGTCTGTACATTTGAATACTCCGCCGCCGGCTGTTCCAGCAAATATGTTTCCATTGCTTGTTACAGTAAGAGCTTGAATTGCTAAGAATCCGCCGAAACCATTATTGATTTGTGTCCATGTTGCACCAAGATCCGTTGATTTGTATACTCCAAATCCCCATGTGCCGGCATACAATGTTCCGTTGTAAGAAACGAGAGCATGAATGTCTTTACCTGAAAGACTTGTTAATATCCAGGCAGAGCCGTTGAATTTATAAACGCCTTTTTCAGTTGCAGCGAATATAATTCCACCGCTGATATTAAGAGACCAGACGAAGGATACATTCATTCCTGTGTTGATAACAATCCAATTCTTTCCGCCGTCTGTTGATTTGTAGATCTTACCGCCCCATGTTCCGGCGTAGATTGCATTTCCGCTGTATGCTAATGTGTAAACTATTTCACCTTGTCCGAACGAGCTAATGTTTGTCCATGTTCCACCGCTATTACCACTGCCATTGCCGCTGCTTGTAAATACAACGGTAACGCTTCCACTATTATTGTTCGGATTAGGATCGTTAGTAATTACTGAATGTACTGATGCTATATTTATAACTTCTTTCTCATAAGGAATATTTCCGTTAAATGGAGCTAGATTCATCTGACCCATTCCGGTGAGAGACTTACAGATCATTTGACCATTGATAACGCCAGCTGCAAAATTTATATTTGCTTTTGGCGCAAGAACTGAACCGCGGATATCAATTCCCTGAATTGTCATTGTTGTTGCTTGATAGAAGTTATATAGAACATTACCAATAGCAGTACCGGTTACGGTTAATCCGCCTGTCCAGTTGATTGTTGTTCCATCAATATTAACAAGCACTACTGAACCATTAGGAACTGTTATGCTCATGTTGTTTGCTATTGATAAGTCTGCCCCGTTAACTTTGAATACGTTCAAGAAAGGATCGTTTCCGCTGAGTGTTAATCCGCCCCATTGGAAGGTTGTTGTGCCGTTAACAGTGTATCCGCTCAATGCTGCCGATAATGTTTCAAGATATACTTTTGCTGCTGTAAAGTCGATCGGATTTCCTTGGCTAATTGTACCGCTAACACTAACTGCAGGTATTGGTAAATTAGTTGTGTTGCCGTATACAACGTTTCCATTAACATTGCCGCTGTTAAATGTTAAGTGACGTCCAACTATTAATACATCACCGCTGTTTGGAGGAAGTTGATCGCCGATACTGTAATTTGAAAATACCGCATCTCTACCGACTGCAACTTTACCTTGAGTGTCTGATGATGGTTGATTAACGTCTTCGATTGCAAATAAATTAAAGTCTTTTGCAACACCGAGGTTGAATGTACTGTTATTAACTTGATCACAATCAGCTTTTACATAGATATTCAAAGTTGCTGATGCGCCGCTGTTCAAATCGCCAACAGTCCACAATCCGGTATTTGGATTATATGTACCTTGAGAAGGAGTATTTGATTGATAAACTGCTCCGGCCGGTAATAAGTCACTTATTACAATTCCTTCTGACTTATCTGGCCCGTTATTTTTTACTGTAATTGTGTAATAGAATGTTTCGCCACATTGTACAGGAGATTTACTAGCAGTTTTCTTTACTTCAAGATCTGCTTTTTTGGGCTGACAGATAACAGTAACGGTATGGCTGTCGTCGTAACGCACTGTTGTGCCGAATGAATAACCGCTAAGTGATGGAGAACCAATTACCCATGCGTTGTTTGTAAGCTGGCCGCAATCATTCGGAGTAGTTGTATAAGTATATGTGAATGTGGCTGACTGACCAGCAGGTAGTTGTAAGTATTTTATTTTATGATCACCGCTTGGATTTAACATCGGATCATAAACTGTAGCGCCTCCGGATAAGAGTACATCGCCGCAGTTTTCAACTGTAAATGTATAGGTTATTATTTCGCCAGCGTTAACTGTTGCCGGTCCGGTTTTTATCAAGCTTACACAGACTTTAAAGAATCCAAAGTCTATTGTAGGATTGTTCTGGCAGTTAACAGTAACGCTTGCAGATTTAGTTGTTAGATCGCCGTCACTGTCTTTTGTGTCGTCTGTGCCTTTATCTTTGAATGTCATGAACCATTTCAAGCTTGCAGAGCCGGCTAAAGCGCCGCTTCCGGTAAAGTTGCTTGCTGCTACTCTTACTTTATATGTGCCGTTTGCTAAGTTGGCAAATTCATACTTTCCGTTTGCGTCTGTTGTAGTCGTTGCAAGTACACTAGTTCCGGTAGAATTTAGAAGTTCTACTACAACATTTTTAATTCCCGGTTCACCGGCATCTTGTATTCCATCAACATCTTTATCGTGCCATACAAAATCACCGATCTTGTTTTTACAAACTATTTCTACACACGAGAGGAATCCTTTATCGACAGTTCCGTTATCAAAATTTTCGTTAATGGCAGTTGCAGCATCGTTAAACTGTGAAAATGTATAACCGCTTAAAGAGCCGCCGCCAATGGCTTGTTCAGCCAATGATAAGAATGCGTTTACCGACATACCGGTAAAAGGTCCGGTAGCAATTGCTAAAACTCCAAGATCGGTAGAGTTGGTTCCAATTTTACCTGCTGCGTCAAAAGCAACATTTAATTTTAGTGCAACTAACTGACCGGCAAAAACACCAGCGCTTGTTGATGTTGCATTATTGTAATTCTGTGTGAATGCACCGGCAGTTCCACCCTGAGGCAAAAAGTTTTTAACTGCAGTAGCAGTGGTTAATGTTAATTTATATGTGCCGCCAATTACTAAACCAGATGTGAACACAGTACTGAAATATAAATCTCTTATTTTACCTGGAGTACTATTAGACGGACTTCCCCATCCGCCCTGTGTAAAAGTTATGAATCCGTTAAGATCACATTGACTTGGTTTGATATACCATTTAACGGTTGCGGTTTCTTCTTTCATATCAAAAGCAGGAGTTGCTAAAACTAATTTTTGTTTTAGATTTGTTCCCGCTTTGTATACATATCTCGTTCCCTGAGGTATTGCAACATTTGCTTTTACTTTGATCGTTGCGGTACCAAGACCACTATATGTTAAAGTAATTGGTCCCACGCGTCCGCTTGAATTTGTTGTCCCGGAAGTAGCGCTTAAGGTTCCGATAGTTGATGAAATAGTAACAGCCAATCCAGATATAGGATTTCCGTTTAGATCCAGAGCATAAATATCAAAAGTTGCATTTGTTCCTTGTGCTAAAGATTGAGATGAAGGAAGTATCAACAATGATTGGAGAGGAACAGCATTGTTGTGGTTTGCATTTGCGTTAGCAACAATTGCAAGTGATCTGCTTTCAATATCGTTGCTTCCGGAAATTTCAATGAGATCTACATTATCACTAAAATGCCAAACAGCAAATTGAATAGCAGCTGCTTCTTTGTCTAATGAAAGCATTCCTGCATAACTGGTTTTAAACGGATAATAATTATTGAGGATGTAGGTTATTTCCGATGGAGTACTGCCCTCGTCCCAATAATCTTCATTTCTTGCTAAGCGGGTGTTGATTTCAATGCAGTAAAATTTTTTACTTACAGAATTAAGAGTTCCATTAAATAATCCGGCAAAATATGTATCGCGCACATTTGTATATGGATTTAAGAAATTTACACCGGTACCCTCAGCATTAGTCCCGATTTGCGCTATGCTGGTATAGTCTTGCACCTTTGGTAAAAATTTACTCTGTGCAATTACATTTGTCGACAAACCGTATACGAGTGATATAAATACGATCACTCTTAACAACAGTTTAGTATAAGTATTCACTACATTCCTCCTAAGGTTAATCTTTTAAGTGGTTAGTGAAGGGCAATACGAATGCCATTGGTAAGCTTGGTTTTCAGAGTAAAAACGAATTTTTTAATGCTTAAACAGGAGGGATTTTGTTTCAAAATGATATCTATAGAGAAATTGAGCCAAAGAAAAATTGCGAAAAAGACAGTTTTTTCTACACAAATATCTTAAGAAGTAAATTGCATGAACAACAAAATTTGGCAGAAAAAAA
>CAYHWL010000113.1:0-4791 GCA_964359785.1 uncultured Methanosarcinales archaeon
CACAGATGTGATCTTCTATGAAATTGTTGTTCGGCGGAATCGTCTTCTTGAGCCTATTCTTGGTATCCTGCACAGACAAGGAGTTCATCAATATGATCTGTGACAAACCAGAGGGTTTTCAAAATACTGTTCTCTGCTGGTTCCTGGGCTCTGCCAACGAAAAACCAGGTGGTGGAGGCTCCCAGTCAGTCTGCAAATCAGCCACGGGCTGTCCTGATACTTGTGTTGGCAAAGATGTCATGCGTGGATCTTGTGAGAATGGTCAGTGCGTGAGAGACGTCGTCCAGACCTGTTATGATGGATATGCATGCAATGTCATAGATGGGATAGGCTATTGCATCGATTCAGCGTATAAATGCAAAGACTCGACTACCTGCCCAGACAATTGCCGTGACAACAGAGTGATGAAAGGGTTTTGTGCGAGCGGTCAATGTTCTTGGAAAGCATATCAGCCATGCGACAGGGGGTATACTTGTAAAGTCCTGGACAGTGTTGGATACTGTGAACAAGATCGTTGATTACAAACTGGGTTCATACCCCGTCGCTTGCGACGACAGTTTGTAATCTTGAAAATGTTGGTCGCCGTAGCGATGGATTCGCCGCATACAACAAATTTGTCGTGTCAAATTTGTGTACACAAAATTCTCTTGAATTTTGTTGTACCCCGCAGCTTGTTGCGGTTGGGTAGGCGAATCCAAGACATTTTCTTTGATTTTTCAGGGTCTATACCAAATACTTATTAAACATCCTCACTATCCCCCGCTTATGCACCTGATTGAAGCACAACGGCACTATCAACCGTTGATCAACAATGGTCTAGAATCATTCTTAGGAAAACAACGCTTCTTGGAGCCTTTTCTCCAGGACACTTATGGGATAATAAAAAAGTACATCGAGAATGGCGGAAAACGTCTAAGGCCTCTGCTAGCCATCCAGGCATATGACGCCTTTGGTGGTCAATCCGGTGGCATATTTCCAGCGGCTATCGCATTAGAGCTCCTCCACAACTCCACCTTGATCCATGATGATATCATAGATGAGGATGAGCGAAGGCGAGGTAAGCCGACAACCCACGCCCAATTAAGAGAGATGTTCAGAAAAGACAACAAAGAAGTTCAATATGATGGCACGATTTTCAGCCGCCGCTCATCCCGTTTCTGTGTGGCTACAGCGATCTGCGCTGGAAATATCCTTTACGCATTATCCCTAAGGTCCCTTAGTGAGACAGACACAGACGATAGCTCCCTCCAAAGATGTCAGTCCATCTTGACTGATGCTATCCAGATCGTCAACAATGGTCAATTGCTGGATCTAGCATATGAGACCAGTGACATCACGGAGAATGAGTATCTTGGTATGATAGAGAAAAAAACTGGTAATCTCTTCAAGGCTTCTGTGGAGATGGGCGCTATCTTGGGTCAAGCGTCCCCTTCACAATTCACGCTTATCAGCCGATATGCCAAGAGACTCGCATTAGCTTTTCAGATCCGTGATGACCTGATGGATATTGACCCACAATCAAAAAAGGCCAATACCTTTGGCTCGGATATCCGGAGAGGGAAACTCACTCTGATGGCTATTGTGGCGCAAGAGAGATGCGACAGCTCCCAAAAAGCCCTCTTATCAGGATTTGGAAATCCTCAAGCATCACCAGAGCAGATTGAGCAGGTGATAAGAGTCTTCCAGGACACAAAAGCGATTGATTATACCAGGACAGTAGCCCAAACCAATGTTGAGTCAGCTTTAGATGATCTCAAGCACCTTGATATTCCCAGGCAAAACAAGGAATTCTTCGAGGAGTTCGCCGGGTTCATGATACAAAGGGATTGCTAGAACCGTTCGATTTATAATCTATTTATGATTTCCGGTGGATATGAAGACAGTGCTTATCAGCGGCGGCGCAGGTTTTATCGGCACCCACTTGACAAGAAGCATCCTGGATGATGGTGACAGGGTCATCTGCCTGGATAATCTTTTCACAGGTAGCAAGGGGAATATCCAACAGTTTCAGATGAACCCAAACTACAGATTCATCCTGCATGACATAATTGACCCTATCGACCTTGATGATGAGATGATCGATGAGATCTACAATCTAGCGTGTCCTGCGTCCCCTGTCCATTACCAGCATGATCCGATCCGTACTATCCTTGCTAGCACAGTGGGTGTGAGGAATATGCTTGAGCTTGCGAAAAAGCACAAGGCAAGGATTCTTCAGGCGAGCACAAGCGAAGTTTATGGTGATCCTTTAGAGCATCCTCAAAAAGAATCCTACAAGGGGAATGTCTCGACGATCGGCCCAAGGGCTTGCTATGACGAGGGAAAACGGGTGGCGGAGACGTTGTTCTTTGATTATCACAGGCAAAGCGGAGTGGATATCGCTGTGGCCAGATTCTTCAATACCTACGGCCCAAATATGGCCAAAAATGACGGAAGGGTGGTCTCAAATTTCATCATCCAAGCGCTCGCTGGCAAGGATATCCCAATAGCTGGTGAAGGGATCCAAACGCGATCCTTTTGCTACGTGTCTGACCTTATAATAGGCATCCGCGATTTGATGGCCAAGAAAGGTTTCACAGGACCGATAAATTTGGGAAACCCTGGCGAGTTCACTATTAAAGAATTAGCAGATAAAGTCATCCATTTCACTAATTCGCGTTCTATGATAGTCCATGTCCCTCTTCCGATGGACGACCCAAGACAGCGCAAACCTGATATCACGCTTGCCAAGGAAGTCTTGGGTTGGTCTCCAAAGATACTCTTGGATGAAGGTCTTCAAAAGACCATCCCTTATTTTAAGCAGATAATATAAAAAAATCACTTTTTCGTCACTCTCTCTTCTTTATACTCTTTGATGGATTCTTTGAATTCCTCGATAATTTGCATTCTTGATCACCAATAAGACTACATAAGCCTCATATAAAAATCTTAAGGGCTCCCTTCTGGCACAAGCTCATGATAGACCGCGAGTGTATTGAGCGCTTCTTCTTCCCAAGAATATTCCTTTGCAAGCACGCCAAAGTCATTTGACATTTTCTCTTGACGACTTTTGTCTTTGAGCAGCATTATTATCTTCTCTGCCAGGTGGTGCGCATCGCCATTTCGGAAGTACAATGCCTTGTGTTTGGTGAACCATTCGAACACAGGCAGGTCGCTCATGATGGTAGGCACCCTCCAAGAGAGTATGTGAGCTAGTATCCCGCTCATTGTGATCCGTCTATAAGGCATGACTGCTATAGTGCTGGTCTTATAATATTCCAGGAATTTCTCTTCAGGCACATATCCCGAGTCCCATTCCACATTCGATTCGATGTGCAGGCTCTTGATTATGCCATGCAGTCTTTCTGTATACTTCTTGTCATGGGCTTTGCCTACTACGAGCAATTTCACGTCAGGCAGCATGCGTTTCACTTCCTCGATGGCATACAAGGCGACATCATGTCCTTTCCATTCATTGATAAAGCCAGGCAAAAGCACCACGTTCTTCTTTGGTGCCCTTGTGGGAAGATCACGATAGATGACTCCATGTGGTTGCACTGATGTCTTTTCTTGCAGGGATACTGGCAGGTTTTTCTTCTGTATAGGTGAGTGCGCGATCAGTCTGTCAGCTATCTTATACCAAAGATTATGATATTTTACCACAAACCATCGTAATGGCACGTTATCGAATTCTTCATGTACTGTCAGGACAATCTTGCACTTGGTCCTCATTCTCGCTAACCACAGCAAGGGCAAGAACAAAGGCATATATCCTCCAAGATCATATTGCACATGCACGATATCATGTTCCCTGCAAGTCTTCTTCAGGTCAGAAAAATGTATCAATGGCGCCCAAGTGGTCTGCCACAGTCCGATATAGTTCCATTTATGGACATATATCGGATGTAATTTCTCGATCTCTGTGTTCAGATACAACGCAGAGGTCATGCAGTTGGGTTTTGGAGGATAGCTTGTCAGTGAACAGATCTTCATGGAGAACACTCATTTGGGTTCATTTAAAAACCTTGTCAGGATATATCGATTGGCACTTCACGATCTGGGATTGGAGTTGGGCAGTCTAGATGCGCGCATGACACGGTCATAGCGTCAACTGCATCGCCAAAAGTGAATGGCCGTTTCTGATAGTGAATCTGCGTGACCACTTCTCCATCAGGGCATTTTACGTCGACTGCTTTGCCGATATGGTTTTTTATCAGAGACACTTTCCCAGGATCGATAGCGTCATTGACAAGACCGTTGCATATCGGTTCGATATCGCTCATCCAATCTCCTATCGATGCGATCTCACGGTCATAATATCTAATGCCAGTCATCACTGTGTCGCAAGGGCAGGCTTTTGTCTGGGTATCACGCAACGCTTCCAATTCATTGCCTACAGCCATCATCCCTCTGCCGCCGGCGTGCTTACACACCAATTCCATATCTTCGATTGAATATATCCAATGCGAGGGATCATTATGCTTGATGTTTATGCCGCTCACGCTGAAATTCTTGTCGCATCCAATGGTTAGATTATCTGTCCCGGGTTTCATATCATAGTTTGGCACGTATCCGCCCGTAGATCCTCTGGAGCATAATCTGTTGGTGTAGCAGTCAGGGCATGGGTTTGCGCAGTGTCCATTGATGCAAGCGCCAGAGCATGTGTTTCCGCATCCACCGCAATTTTGTGGGTCTGTGAATATATCAGCGTTACAACTTAACGATCTTTTTATCCATCCTTCCCCGCCGTCTCCCCCTTGGTTTGATACTTGTTTTGCGTTCCCTCCCCTTATGTCTATCTGGAAGGAATCT
>CAYHWL010000114.1:0-4784 GCA_964359785.1 uncultured Methanosarcinales archaeon
TCGTACCAAACGCTTTAAGCTAAATTTGTATAACTATTTATGTCACTAGCTATAGCATCGAACCGGGCCTTGCATCCATCCAGGAGGGATGCACATAGATGTCCGATGCCACCTGAACAGGCACTTCGTATTCATTTGAGTGCACTCCGGAAGGATATTTTTCAAAATTAGGGGCAGTCAAGATCTCTTCGATGGTCTCATACTCATGCAGTTTGTCTTTCTTGATCTCATCAGTCAATGAACTTCTGATCATGTTATGATTCTTTGTCAGATCAGTGATTACAAATATTCTCTTGCTGTGCACCAATTTCTGGCCTTCGGGATCTTTGTTCAGGAAATCCTTGAAATCAGCTATCTGTTTATCATTGCCAGAACCATCCGTGCCTACTAAGAAGACAAACCTATCATCATCGGACAGCTTCTTGAATATCTCCTTTAATACGTAGTATCCTTTCTCATCGATTATCCTGCCCACATAGCTTATCACAATCTTTCCTTGGGGATTTGGAACGCCAAGGCGGGTGAGCAGATCCAGTTTCATATCTGCTTTTTCCTCTTTTGGATGATAATAGTTTCCGACTACCTCATTATTGATTGGATACATGAAATTGCTATTGACGGTCTTTTTGTCAGCGAATTCTGCGGGGAATCGCTCTTCCCATCCCAAGCTTGGCCCGACAGGGATGATTCCCTTGACTCCTCTTATTATAGCCGCGAACTCGCCCCTCTCTTTCTTCATATCTTTGATTTTCTTATCGCTCCCAGAAGCTAGATCCTTGATTCTTGCTCTAACAGAATTCGACGGATCCAGAAGATCATTCATCTTGGCGTATCCGCTTTTCATGGAATCTTTATTTTTTCGCAAGGTGATTTGGCCTATCTTTCTAAGCTTGGATAGATCTAGGCTTTTTATGGCCTCGATCATGTCCTTGCTTGAGGTGTGGGCATTGTTCACTTCATCAATCGTTTTTATTGATTCGGCCAAAACACTCAAATAGCTTTCGTCGTTATCAAGATTCTTGCGATATTCTTTTCTATCTGTGAACGATTTGAGCAGTTCCAAGTAATCTTTCATCCGTTTGACTTGGTCTTTTGCCTCTGTGTGTGGGATTTTAGCCTTTGCCGCGTTCAGTTTCTTTATCTCCTCTGGTGAAGGATGGGTCATCTTGAATGGCAAAAACAGTTGACCGGCAAGCATCTTCAAGGTATCTTCATCAGTTATACCAGCAGCATTTACATAGGGTGAGGGGAGACGTCCAAGCATGGCTTGGATAAGTGCTATGTCCTCCGGTGTCATAAGCTCCCAAGTTGAAGATGAAAAGGCGTTTTCAAATCCATTTATCCTGACTGCTTTTGCCTCTATTTCTTGAGTTATAGTATCTTGCTGCGCAACCATCCTCTGCATCAGTGCGATCAATTCGGGATCCACGATCCCGCTGCTCTGAGTACGAGATATCGCTGATTTCAGCTCATCGGGGGATATCCCCATCTTATTTTGGGTAGTCGCGCACTCAGTGAGGTCATATAGTCCTTCCATGGCACTTTTCAAGGGGGTTTTCTCATAGTTCATGTACTTCTCAAGAGATGCTAGAATCGATTGTGGATCCCGTCCTTCCAATGTTTCAAGATAATCCCAATTTGTCTTGATGAATTGTCTGATTTCATTCTCATTTTCCCAATGGTCCTTGAGATTTCCGACCTCTTGAATCAGTGCTGCAGCGACTAAGTCTGACGCAGGCACACTCTTCAATAATTCGGATATCTGAGATAGCACGTTATATGTCTCACTATATCGTTCCAATACAGGACGGCTCTCTTCCCAGTCTGTGAAGAATTTTTTAGCATGGCTAAACGGGTCTTTCAATGAGAGGATTTTATCCTGGATAAATTCGTTTAGCTGTGCTCTGTCATGGGGAACTACAGTGTCACTGGCATCTATTGGTGTGATAAGTGCACTTAACTCATCTATCTCTCCTTGCGCTAGCACTCTTACACTTTCGGGCCCTAGATGGAGTCTCATGATAGGGACTATTTCAACTGGTTGTCCAGCACGGTTTGTTGGCGCAAGTATTCGCGCTAGGTATTTATCCAACATTCTCTTCGTATAAGGTACTGTCTGCACTTCAACAAAGACACGGGTATCATAGGAACTCTTAAGATCATTTAGGATATGGTTCCATTGATCGTTCTCAGCCAAAGTGATCCTCTGCGATTCCATCTTGTTCAAGGAATTTATGAGATTCACAAGCTGGAACTCTCCTGCTAATCCCATCCTGACCTGGTCGAATCCATCTCCGAAGAGGGTCTTGAAGCTGGCCATATCTTTTTCTCCGGTTTTCGGATATGCCAATAGCCATTTCCATTCACTTAAAGCATTGGGCAGCCAAGTTCTCAATGATTTCTGATTGGTAGCAGAATTTCTGTCATAGTCTGCTGCTTCTGATTTTTTCAGGTCCCACAGTCTTTTGAGTGATTCTATTGCTTTATTTTCATCAAGGCCGATGGGTTTCTTTTCACTGTCTCTGATGAATGGATCATCCTGTTTCAACAAAGCCGTCGTGACAAACAGAAGATCACCATTTAGATCTGTGACGCCATATGAGCCCAATGCGTCTTGGATGTAAGATTGTCCATAGTATCCTTGGACAGGCGGAGTTGGAAATGAACTCATTCTATACACTTTTGGCCTTATGGTGGACTTCACTATCGCTTCCAGGTCCAGTGGATCCAGAGGCTTTCCAGTTACCGGACCCTTTGCCATCAAGACACTTTCGAGATTGTATTCCATAGTATTGGAGTCCACTTTGCCTAGGTGATAATCAGTCAATGTATTGACTAGGTCTTCAAGCCCTTTTCCTGACCGGAATGCAGCGGGCATCTGTCCACGGTTGACTAGTCTAGTTGCCATTCCTGCGACGAATTCTCTTCGGATTTGTTCGTTCCTCGCTTCAGCCTCTGTATTTGCGGATATCACCTGCCTGCTTACTATTCGGTCCTGTATCAATGCCCGGATGCCTTGGAATGCCATGACTGCTATGCCAAGTGTAGGACTGATCAAAAATGACGCCGTTGCTGCTATTGTTGCGATAGGACTCATCTGCAACGCATCTTTAGGAATAGAAGTCTGTGTACTAAGTTGTGAAACGGGAGTGTTTGGCACTACGACTCTCGTTTCTAGGTTAGCGATCTCTTCTGAAGGTAATGCTGTGTTGTCATTGATATCCGTTAAAGAAACATCTCCAGGAGTGCCAGGCAGTGATTCGGCAACAATCGGCTCTTCGACGGGAGCATCTTGATTTTCTTGTTCTATCGCGGTCATAGGCAATTCTTCATATGGGGCAGCATCCAACCTCACCTTCACCGCATCTGCCGCGATCATCGCAGGCATCTGTTCTATATCAGTTGTGAAGGTCTTGCCTTTTGTGGCGGCGTATTCCTTGTATTTTGTCAAGTCCCTATGAACTAGCAAAGCAAGTAATGAAGGTTCATTGTCAAATAGGTAGTTCTCGAATGCCGCGATGGCAGGTGGAGCTCCGGAGACCATATCTTTGTATTCTCGGAATACCTTCTGCGCTTCGGAAGGGCCGTTGTTGGCCAGATCAATCAAGTTCTGTTCAGTGTAATGATGCACTATATACTCCTCCAGGATTGCCGCATCATCGAATCCAGTGTAAGATGGATTATTGTTTCGAAATTCTTTTATGGCATCGGCGAATGCCTTGACAGCGTATGGAGATTTGACGGAATCCATAGCCAGGAGTTTCTTGAAAAGTGATGAGTCAGCTATGTCAAGCAGTTTATGGAGTCCTTCATGTACTAGTATCTGCTTGAATTCTTTGTATCGTGCCAGAAGATCAGGTCCGATTTTAGGGTCTGCCATGAAATCATCAAGTGCGGTTTTTATGTCAGCGTAAGTCGCAGAGGTTCCATCACTAAATCTTACGTATGCACCTTTGACTTTGCCATTCTCTCTCATGAAGTGCATCTCCGGTCCAGCTGTCTGTTTCTGCGTGAGCATAGCTTTCATCCAGGCTAAAGGTCCAGTTCCAGATGGCAGCTTACTGGGGTCGGGTGTCCCTTGGATGAATACGGATTGGGATATCTTGCTTATCTGTTCGAAGTTGAGTTGTTTGGCCACTGCTATCCTTCCCTGCGTGCTTATGCGCATGGCATAGACCGATTCAAATTCGTCCAAGCTCAAGTCACGATCCATGTTGGGTGGTTCAGCATTAGGATCCAATATGTCGGTTATCTGCCCCTGTGTGAATCCCCTATCCATCAGCCACATGGATTTGGCTATCCTCCATGCTCTTATTTTGTTTGCATTGCTCGGGTCAGAAGCTAGGGCATAATCGGCTATCTGTGATTTCGCGCGTAAGTAATACTCGATCAAAGCAGGAGATTCATCCAGACTGTTCACGCCTTCAAGTTGGTTCGCTTGAGCCTTATACCTGACTGACTGCTGTGTGAGTAGATCGTGGATGTTCTGAGCATTGGTCAAGGCGATTTCATAATTGTCCTTGATTGATTGGGTCTTCTCTGTCCGGTAGGCTAGATCCAGCTCTTTTTGGACGGTGTCGAATCTCTCCAGCAGGTGATCCTTGACTGCGGCATTGAATACGGCGACGTAGGTCTGGTCCTCTTTGGTCACGCGCAGGTTCATCATCGCTTGGGCGATGTCCATGAGTATGACGTCATTCACACGGTCTCCGAATCCCAGGCCTGCCTTATCAAAGGGGATGTCATATTGGGCTTCTGTTATCCACCATTCTGCTACGGGGTTC
>CAYHWL010000115.1:0-4707 GCA_964359785.1 uncultured Methanosarcinales archaeon
AGAGCCGCCATACCTGCCTCCAGCACCGCCACAGTCTGGAGCTCCAGCACCGCCATAACCTGCCCCGCCACCCCCAGTATCATAACAATACACTCCCTTGCCTGGACCCGCTTCACCAGCGTATCCCGCGCCGTTACCAACCAAGTTCCCAAGCACAGTGAGATTGCCTGATGCACGCCAAGTGATATTTGTGACATTCATCGTCAAAGATGCGTTGTCGCCTATTATCAGACTCACCAAGGAAATATTCTGCCATGTCCGGTTTATCATGAAGCTGTGATTGAGGATGCAAAGATCCAGGAAACTTCCACTATCACAGAATTCGCCGCCTGGAGCGTGAAGCACTGGGATTGTGCGATTCTGTGTGAGACGCGCAAGCCCAAGCGTCGTCCCATCACAAGAGACATTCCAAAAGAAATTCCCTGCAGATGGGAATGTGGTATTAAACTGATAAACCTTAGAAGATGGATCGAATGTCATGTTAACTCCTGCTGCCGGGAATCCTGCCTTGTTTATGAAAATCTCACAATACGCATTAGGCGGACCAGAGATATTCACTCCGCTTGAGTTTGTATAGTTGGCGAAGAAACTCGCATTCGAAAATAGTGAGCTTTCTTGAGTATACACCACAACAGAGCCTCCGATAGGATCCGTATTGCTAAACAGGGTGAGATTCGCCCCAAATATATTGATATTGATAGTATCATTACGCGTAATCCTAGTAAATCCCAACAATGAACCATCACACGTGGTATTCCAAAAGAAAGTGCCATTCGTTGCAAATGTGGTATTGAACTCATAGAGCATAGACGTTGAGTTGAATGACATATTGATTCCAGCCGCAGGAAAACCCGTCCTATTGATGAAAATCTCACAATACGCATTAGGCGGACCAGAAATATTCACACCGCTTGAATTTGTGAAATTGGCGAAGAAAGCGACAGTGCTGTTTTTTATGACCTTGGACTGTGAACCTCTGATCGGGTCTGTGTCGTCGAAAATCGTCAGGTTCGCACTAAATACACTGATATTCACAGTATCATTGCGCGTCACCCTATTGAAACCCAACAATGAACCATCACATGTCGTGTTCCAAGTATATGTGCCATTTGCGGCGAAAGTCGTGTTGAATTCGTAGAGCGCTGATGTGGTGTTGAAAGTCATATTGACCCCGGCAAGAGGGAAACCTGCCTGGTTGATATAGATCTCACAATACGCATTAGGCGGTCCAACGACCGTCGAACCCGTAGAATTAGTGAGATTCGCAAAGAACACCACTGTGCTGTTACGCTGAACCTTGAACTGCGAACCCCTGATCTGATCCGTGTCATCAAATATTGTGAGATTCAAACCAAAATAGGAAATATTGACGGTGCTGTTGGCGCTCACCCTAGAATATCCCAGTGAGGAACCGTCACATGTAGCATTCCAGAAGAAGGTGGCGTTCGCGGTGAAGGAGGTGTTGAACTCATAGAGCCGTGAAGTCGCGTTGAAAGTCATGTTCACGCCCGCGGCCGGGAACCCAGACTTGTTGACGAATACCTCACAATACGCGCTTGGAGGTCCAGAGACATTATTTCCTGAAGTAGTGTTAGTGAAATTCGCGAAGAACACTACTGTACTATTATACTTGATCCTCAATAGCGACCCCCTGATGGTATCAGTATCAGAAAAGACCTCAAGATTAACAGGAGCATAATTGTCGGCGAGCTTAAGGTCACCGGAAAAACTTCCGCCCTCAAACACGATATACTGTTTGTTGGCAATAGGCGCGGCCATCGAACTGTAGATACCGGCCTGTATAGTCTTATATGTCCATGACTTCCCGCTATCACTTGAATTCGCAAATACCTGAACATCATTTGTGCCGTAAGTGACGTATACTGTGTTCGCGTTCACCGCGGCAATAGAAGTGATCTTATAGATGCCAGAAGGATTTGTCGCTATCGTCTGGGTTGTCCAAGAGCGTCCGTGATCGCTTGAGTTCGCCACCTTAACATTAGTGCTATCGTAGTATGCCAAATAGATGGTGTCCGCATTTGGAGCAGCGATACTGACATCATCCACTGTGGTCACTGTATTCGCGACAATCTGAACGCTCCAACTCGCCCCTTGATCGCTTGAGTTCACAATCTCAAGATCGAGTCCACTGGTGCCATATGCGATGTAGATCGTGTTTGTGTCCGGAGCATTGATCGCAAGACTCTTGAAAGTCGATTGCGGCGTGCCATTCCCCACCACAACAAAACCTGTCGTCCAGGATGCTCCGTGGTTTGTGGATTTCGCCAGCCTGACACCATTAGTGGTGAAATTACCATACGTTATGAATACTGTATCCACTGCGGGGGTGGCGATCCTCGGATTCCAGATCTGCTCCAGGATGGTCTGCGTAGTCCAATTCCCACCACCATTGCTTGAGTTTGTGACCACCAGGCGAGAATTGGTGCTGTTGCTGTAAGCGATGTACACATTGTTCGCGTCTGGAGCAGACATGTCCCCTAAACCGTATGTATCCCTTGTCTGTATCGTCCATGATTGCCCGCCATCACTGGAATTCGCGACATTGAAAAATTGGCTGACAAGGGAAGAATATAATATGAATATCCTAGCTATACTCGGCGCAGATATCGAGGTATAATATCCAGTCGTCGCATCAGGCCCCGGGTCAATTGTCTGTATGTGGAAACTGAAATCTTGTATCGAGAATGAAAAGTTGGAGTCATTCTTGGGAGGAGTTGAATTTGTCTTAGATGTCAAGTTCGCTAGAACGCTCTCCGCATCAGTCCTAGTCCAGCCTGTGATGTTCTTACCGCTTGATCGGAGGATGTACTTCGTGCGATTGAAGTCAAGTGAGATATTATCCTGCCTTGCCTTTTGGTTTAAGAGTATAATCTCACCTGCGATGAAAGGTGTGGCCGCACTTGTTCCGGTAAAGGAAGTTTGGGCGCCGGCTATCGTCTGCGTGATAATATCCACACCAGGGGCCAAAACATCTAGGAGGGATCCCCTGTTTGTGAAAGATGCTATCTGGTCTTGTTTGTCTGTCGCGCCGACACTGATTGAATAAGGACTGCACGCAGGATAGTTGATGCCATTTAGGTAACCGTTATTGCCGGATGCGAAGACTGGGATGATAGAAACGTCCACTAGGGGGGCTAGTGAAGAGTCCATCACATCTGGGCAGTTCGAGCGATCATATTCACCATTATCACCAATACTCGCCTGGAGGACGCTGATATTGTAGAATTGAGACTGATTCAGACAGAAGTCCACCGCCGCGATCATAGAAGAAAGATAGCATCCACCGCTCCCATCGCATACTTTGAGTGGGAGGATCGTCGAATTCGGCGCAACACCAAACACACCCGCGGCGATGGATGCCACTTTCGTACCATGACCATTATCATCACTTGGATCATTGTCAGAATTCACGAAGTCGAAACCTGGCAGGATTCTGCCTTCGAAGATCGAGAGATTGCTGTCAATACCCGTGTCCATGATGCAGATTGTCTCTCCCTCACCACCCAG
Source organism: uncultured Methanosarcinales archaeon (assembly GCA_964359785.1). Lineage (GTDB taxonomy): Archaea > Nanobdellota > Nanobdellia > Woesearchaeales > JAGWAF01 > JACQSU01. The sequence goes on from CAYHWL010000115.1 coordinate 3,529, forward strand.
ACTATTGTTGTGCGCCCAGTCGGCACGGATCAGGGGGATTGATTCGTTTAGCTGGGTGTGAAGCATGCTGTCAGTCAAAATGGCAGCGATGTCTGGGTTGCCTTCAAGGGATTTGAGGCCGCGATTGGTGAGTTTTGCAGTGCTTAGGCGAAAGCTCTGGAAATCTCTCAAGTCTGCTACATCATAGAGCTCCGAGATCGTCAAATCCTGGTTCTCTCCAAAAGATTCCTTGGTGACCAGCGTGCCTAAGGCGCCTTCCCTATTTGTACGCTTCCTTCTTGCACCCATGTTCTCCTTCCACTGGATGATGACCCTCGCCTCACCACTGATCTCAAGATCATCAGCCACTTGGGGATCCAACTTGAAAGGGAAGTTCTTGGCTTTAAGATCAGATGAGCTAGCACCGGCTTCAACAATGACAGGAATCGACCTAGACATCAAGGAATAAAGATCGCTTGCCGTTATGGTGATGTTCTGCTCACCAGAGAAATTCGACGGAGGGGTTATAAGAAGAAGTTCATTGTTTGTCTGTGCAGTCCAACCATCTGGAGCGGTCGTCAAGAACACAAGCGAATTGTTCGACTGGAAATAGAGCGAGAGGTTTATCTCCAGAGTGGAATCCGATCTCGCATGGAAAGAGCTAGTAGGCGAAGTCCAACTGATAGGGGATTCTGATACGCCTGGGACAAACTCGACAACCTGACCTTGAGGGAAGGAGCTCATGTCAAAGGCAGTGAACGAGAGGCCAAGAAGCATCATAACAAGAAGCGCAGGCAAGAAATGCGCATAACGCGGGAGGGAAGCGTTACTTGGGTGCAAGCTGTCATTGAGCGAATTGAATTTGTCAGATATCGACGAGAATGTGGAGGATATGCCTTCGATAGGCGGGGCGATGGATTCGTAGGGTTCAAGGACTTTTGGGGGGAAACGCGAAATGGAGGATAGATCTGTCTGTCTAGAATGAGACTTTCCACTTCTATCTACCTTCTTCACCACAAGACCAGCCCCCTAATGGGGACGGGCTTCATGGCATATAGCCATTGCATCTAATCTAACCCCCCTATTTTATGTCGGATTCCAAGTATTTTCGTCGTATTTTTGATATATAAAGGTATCGACGCCATGGGCTTTGCGCGGAAACTCGCCGTAGTGGATTAATCTTCTTTGCGGCGCCGGTCT
>CAYHWL010000116.1:0-4706 GCA_964359785.1 uncultured Methanosarcinales archaeon
CGAGGCGGGCACCTTGGCGGCAGTAATGCCGGACGCCGATACGCGGGGCCGAACCGAGTCTTGCACCACCAATGCCGGCGAGACCAGCCAGCGCGCCTCGCCCAGGCCTGGCGCTGGGCCGTCCCTCATCCACAACGCCAGAAAAGCCGTGGCCACCACCGCCAGCACGACGCCGGGCCACCAAAACACTTCGGGAGAGTGTTCAAAGACCCACTGATACCAGTTGGTCGCCCCAAGGCTCAGGCCGGGGGTCATCTCCGCCCGTGCCCGCGCCCAATGCACCATCACGTGCCAAACCGATCGACCAGCAAGCATCTGAGGCATCCCGCACACCACGTACACCGCCGCCGGCACCCAAATCCATTTCCACCGGAGGCTCCCGCTGGCGAACAAACCGACCAGCAGCCAGCCAACCAGCGGCTGCCCAATAGCCACACGAACCGAGCGAAGAATGGCATCAGTGTTCATTCATCACCAACGACTTGGCCACATAAAGCGCGAGACCTTCGCCTCGGTACACCAGCGAGTAGCCGGCTTCGACGAAATCGGTTATGCCAGGCTCCAACGGCTCACCCGCCAGCAATAGTTGCTCGGGCCGATACCGCTTTACCATGGCCCAGATTTGTTCGTCCGTGATCTGCCCCGACCAAAACCGCTTCCGGGATAAGACCCCCAACTCGGGTACGACGATCAGCCCCGCGTGAAAGACATAGATCGTCTCCCGTGTAAAGACCCACCGGGTGCGGTCCGCATATAGACGCATCTTGGCCACGAGCGCGCTCTCTTGCACTCGCGGGAGATCCCGGATGCGCTTGACCTCGGATACCAAGCGATCACCGCCGTACGCCGTCACCAGCGCCAGCAGCAACGTAGCCGCCGCCAAACACCCATACGCCAGAAATCGCCCCCTCAAGGTCCAGTCTGCGGCCTTGGCCCAGGCGAGCCCGAACAGCTCCGCGATCCCATAACCACTCAGCCACGCCAGAGGCACTGCGAAATGCAGGTAGTAGTAGGGCCACCACGGACGGTGGTGGGCGTGTATGAGCGCCACTGTGAAGAGCCACACCAATGGGAACGCTAGCCGCCGCCAGTCCCGCCGCCAAGCCAGTATGAGCAAGCCTGCGCCCGCCGCCCATACTGCCTCGACGTGCTCGAACCACAGGCGCGACCAGAAGGGCAAGCCTGGCGATCCGCCCGCGTGCACCAGTGTCTGCGCTGAGAAATGGGAAGCCCAGAGCACGTCTGGCGGAACAGTTCCAAGCGCCGCAACCAGCCCAAGGTACGCGCCAGCCACACTGCCGACCCAGATCCCCAGGGCCCGCACTGCTTCTCGCACACGGCTCCCCCTGGTTAATCCTTCCGCCCCAAGGAGGATCTCCACCGCCAGCGCTGGCACCACGACTGCCGCCGTCAGTTTGATTTGCAGTGCCGCCGCCAACAGCCCGCCAGACAACGCCAGCCAAGGCCACTGCCGCTTCTCCTGCCACTGAAGAATCGGCCAAAGCGCCCAAAGCGCCGTGCCGATGGCCGGTACTTCCTGCATAAAAGACACGCTCAACTCGAACACCTGCGGGGCCACCAGGAGACAGACCGTGGCAAGAAAGCCTGCGAGGGGCCCACACCGTCGTCCTGTCAACACACCACAGGCTGCCAGCAGCGACAATCCGAAAGCTACCGCCAGCAACCGAGCGACCGCGATCGTCGCGCCGAAGCTCTTGAAACAAAGGCCGAGCAACACCGTGTAGAGCGGTGGTTGATCGTTCCACACCTGATGGTACAGCGAAAATCCCTTGGCCCAGAGCAGCCCTTTGATGACTTCGTAATGCTCGTCCATGCCGATCTCCACTGCAGTGAGTACCGGTTCGGCGGTCCCCGCGGCCAGCGCCGCGAGCAAAAGCACTACAAGGGTAGCAACAACCAACCGGGGCAGGTTCCTTCCGTTACTACTCCGTCCGCGCCAAGCCGACCATACCACCGCGCCTCGGCCCAACATCGCACCAGCCAGTAACGTCAGCGCCGGGCTAGACTTCGACGCGGTCGAGTATTTGAAAACATAAGTGATCGCGCCGATCAGCAACGCGCCTGTTAGCCACAGATCCGGGTTGGACGCCCGCCAGAAACGCCAGGATGTTTGGCGGTGTTGGAGGAGGATGAAGGCTGCGAAGTAAATGACAGCACACAGGAACACCATCCATTGCGTCTCAGGAGCCCCAAATGCGGCCAGCATCTCTAGGAGGATGGTACTAAAGACGCCGCCAGATCCGAGAGGCGGGCCATCCCCAAACAGGCACAAAATCAGCGCCAGAGCGGCCAACTCCAATTTTATCGTCTTGCCAAGTAATCTGCCGTTCATAATCGATAGTCAGTATTGCGCCTGAATGCCGGACGCCGACTGTCATAACACATCAGGTCAGCACTAGCATGGTTAGAAATGGAATAATTCTGTACAAGGAGAACGTCGGTTGTGACGGTTCACACGACAACGTCAGTCGGCTCGGCGCGATGGGGCGTCGAGCGAGCATTCTGCCCCCGTTTCCATTGCCACAATAGCGTGGCGTAACTACCAATCAGCAAGTAGACTAAAACGACTTTCATGATTGAGTCGGCCGTCTCCGGAGAGATGTGGAGCGCACCTGTTAGACTGCCGAGGCAACGGCAGGGCCCGTGATAGCCGATCCAAAGAAGGCCAAGCCGGTACACCACGAAATTTGTTGCCAACCAAGCCACAAGTCCTGCCTGCAGCCTAGCCCGTCTGCCCAACAGACAAACAAGCGCTACCGCCAGTTCAATCCCTCCGACGATCCAAAACACATACTGCAAGGGAATCATCAAAATGGGATCGCGCGACTGTAAAATACGAGCGCTCCCACTGGCACTGAAAAACTTAGCCACCGCCGTGGCCAATATCAACGCACCTGCTGAATACAGGAATAAACGAATTAGCTTTGGTTGCATACCGCGTAAATACGTCTTACCATCCAAGAACTCATAAAAACATTAGATGTCGAGTCTCATGACATCGTTGACACTTTTTGCACTATGATGAGCGCGACAAGTCTCACATCATCATTGATATTTTCCGTCTGCGGGAACGCCGTCGGAACTCCTCACTTAGCGACGATACCGCCTCTGGCAACTAATAGGGCCAGTTTTTGAGCCGTCGCGGCGCATGTTTTGTGCAGTTGTCGTTCACGTTTTTCGTCCATAATCCCTCATCTTTACCGAGGACGAATAAATGGAAAGCCACGATCTCTTGAGACTCGACAATTAGAACAAAACGAAGAACTTGGCTGCTCGATACTTAGCCAACTCCCACGGATACCATCGGTTCGTCTCACTTGACCAATAGAAAGCTACAAACATGGGGGATGCAGTATCACTCGTCGAATACCGTCCGTTAATTTCGAGCAGCGCAACAACAAGATATCGCTCACTCTTAATGACCGCCTCTGGCATCTTGTCATACTTAACCAAGTAGTTCGGAGCAAAACCGGGATACATCGTGGAGACTTTTTGAGCATATTGTTGAACCCCGCTCTCGGCAGTCTTCTTGGTGCTAATCAAAATTCTGATCGTACTCGGTTCTAGCTTTAACAAACGTGGGCCTATGCCGTTGTTCGCATCGGCGACAGTAACCAATTCCCAAATCCTTTCCAACTTTGCCTTCGGTTCCGCAGGGAGGTCGAGCGCGCTTGTCTTTGCCAGGGCTTTCATCATTTGCTCGGCCTTCCCCGTAAAATCCAAGCTATATCCCGTCCCACGGGTCTTGAACGCAAAGTAATCTTCAAAACGTCCTGTGTAATACGCTTGGAAGAATTGTGTAATCAAAGCCAGCAGTCTGTTGCGCTGGTCCGCAGACAGAGCCTTTGCATCTCTTTCCATTACCTCGCTCACAAACCGCGGAATGTCCGGTGAGTTGACCTCGATAAACTGGCCATCCTGCCAAGGTGCAAGCTCCGATGGAGTCCCTGAAGTGACGACCTTTGTCAGACGCTGCTTCGTATTTGATTGATACCCACCGGGATTGGTTCGATGCAAATAGAAAACACGTACTAAGATGATGGCGGGAATAAGGCAGAGGGGTGAGATCAGTAAGAATCGTTTCCGTGTTTGAGGACTCATACAAAAGTCGATGGATCAGGTTAATTGGGAAAGGGATGCAAAATTGCACCCCCCCCAATCAAACACTCCTGTGGTTAACCACAAGTATTGTCATGAACCACAATTAGGGTCATAAGTACACCACAGATAGATTTGGGTGCAATTCTCATTACTGGTCGCATCACCACAGCCTACATCGCATGGTTGATCGCAGCACCAGTTAAATTGCTCGCCACAGATATAAGCGCTGCAGGGGTATATGAGGCAATCTGCATACGCCATCATAGCAGGAAGCAAAGCAGCTGCTATCAGCATGAGTATCATTAGTTGTTTTTTCATACATGTTATGGATTAATTCAACCGCGTTTCATCCTCATCCATAGAAAGAACTGTTTTCCTCTTTCCAGGGAAAGTTCGCTAATTGCGAACTCATTTTTGGACTTGCTCCGACTACTAGCTTCGGCCAAAGACGTAATCAACCTGTTTCTATTGTCTATGGGCGAAATTCATTGTCTATGGGCGAAAATTCGAGAGTGGAGTGGCGATTCCCACATTTTTGGACGCCACTGTGGACACTGGTTCAGGGTCTCCAAGGCTTTTGCATG
>CAYHWL010000117.1:0-4667 GCA_964359785.1 uncultured Methanosarcinales archaeon
ATAAGGCAAATAAAAACTATTGTCAACTTTACCTATATTTTTGTCGCACACCCCAGGTATATTGTGCCTTATTTTTCTCCTTATGATGTACTTTATAATAGGGTGGCTCATCTACAATAATGATTTTGGAAGCATGAAGGAGGCAATAAGATATGGCTTCGGCAATATGCTTTTTTATTTGGGTTACTCGCTGTTGACTGCCACTATTGCCGTAGTCTTTTTCATATATATGGGAAAAACAATATCCAAAGGAACGGTGTGAGGTAAACTATGCCAAATTATTTAATCGCATATGGTGGAACCGGACAGCATGCAGCTTTAGCATATGCACGGCTTTGTTTCTTATGTAAGGATATCATCGATGATTTAGACTCGCCAGGCACAGGCAGGTTGCCCTTTTTTTATGTTTTCGATAAGGATATCGGGATAGGCGATAGGGAACAAAATACCGCTGGTTCTCTGCTCTTTAACTATGCGAAACGTCTGCTTAAAAATGTCGATGTCAACGCGGTTAATCCGATTCCTAAAATTGATGCAGGTGAAAACGCACAGACCTTGCGCGATTTGCTCAAAAAATCTCCGGGGATAGGTCAAATTTTATTTACAGATACCCAATTAGATGTTGAGGTTGTACACGGCAACTTTGGGCAACCGGCTGTCGGAGCAGTAGGATTATATTTGAAGCAATTTGATACAGTTAAGAAAGATACAAGAGATGTTAACAATGATAGCGCCTTCTCAAACCTTACTGCCGCAATCCAGAATACTGGCGGCCAGAAGATAGCGCACGTGGGCTCAGCCATCGGGGGTACAGGTTCAGGAGTAATGCCTGCTGCAGTTTCATATTTTGCGTCCTTACATACACAAAATAAACATTTTACTCTCCCAATCCTCGAATGGTTCAAGCTCGTGGGTGAAGGTAATAATGAACAGGATGCGACAGATAGGAATAATTTGATAAGACAAAACCGTTCAAGCGGCATTCATTTTTACCTGCGTAATTTACAGCAAATTTCTTCAGCGCTGCCCATTGGATATAGTGGTGTGCGCTTAGAAAGTAACAACTGTAAGCGACTTTGGGAGGGCGATTATAACCAAACCGTTAAAGAATCGGCTATACATCTTGCGGCAGCGCTCGCAATTTGGGAATTTTATTTTGATGGGCAAGTTTTCCAGAATGGCATGTATTCATATGTAACGGATGATGACGTGCATATTTCACATATTTCAAAATTAGGCAACTATACGCTCGGTTCAGTTCTGTCAGCAAATTTGACACTCATAGAAGAAACAAAACATGTATGTAATTTACTCAAGAATCCACCGCCTGCAACCCATGTTTTGTTCCCGTATCTGAAAGAAAAACTATCTGTTCCTGCTTTAAGACAATTTTCAAAGACAGAATGGAGCAGTATAGCAGATAAAATAGAGGCTATTGTCAAATCAAAGGTTGATGCGGTCGAATGGATCAAGAGTCTGGATTATGTTGATAATACAATTAAGACTGCTCAGACTTCCGCGTCATTTAGAGGAATTAAATCATTCGCTCAGCTATTTCCGAAAGAAGTGCAGCACAAGGAAGTATCGGACGCAATATATCGCCACCTCCTGGCGCGCGCGAAATCGCGTCTTCAACAGTTCATAGATAATCCAGAGGACAAAACACTCACCTCCGGCAGCAGATTACTTCCAAGTTATGCCTTGCAAGGAACTAACCCAATCCCTGCGTTAAAGGGGACGCTCGCTCCTATAACCGACGCGAATCATATCAAAAGATTATACCGGACAGGGGAGATTGCACCGGAAAGCATTCCTTCGCTGTTTGGCGTGATACATGTCATCAACTTGGAAATTGAAGAACGAATAGCAAGGATAGATAATCCGACAAGGGATGCACAAGAGGCAGAGGATACCCTTATGCAGACAAATACGCAGAGACGAAGGGACTTATTCGAGCGTTATCTCTTGCTTTTTAAAGGTCTTGTTGCGGGCAAGGTGATTCCCCAAAAGAAGCTTCTTTGGGAGACAAAAGAGAAAAAGAGCTTGGGATGGGTTATTGGGCATCTCAATAGTGAACATATGCGCTATGCAGAACTTCTCAGTCCAGATATTTACTATTTGATATTTAAGCCCGATGAGGGACAAGAGGTAATCATGGGTGCGACGATACCTACGATATTTCTTTTCCCTTCGATGTCGGTTAAAGATGAAATATGGGATAAGCTCGACGGGTCGGTAGGATTTATCGGCAATGATGTTCTTAGTGCGTTGGCCGAATGGTGCGACTTGATAAAACAGCGTGATGGTCTGGATGACCATAAAAGGCCAGGATGGTTCAGAGTTTTGTGGCGAGAATTTGGCAATTTTGCGGGGATGCCTCGACATAGAGAAATCTTGGGAAGCAAAGATGAATTTCCAATATTTTGGGATACAAAATTGATTAATATCCCTATGTTTCGTCTTAAACTGAAAGCGGAGGTGTAATCGATGTCAACTGAGGACATTAAGAAAAGATTTGATGACGCATTTGGTGTGCCAACTGTCTATTATAATGGAGATAAAGAGTTCTTTAAAGACGATTACACAACTCCAATTAGTGAGCAAGATCTAAAAGCGCCCGCATTAAAAGATAGCCTCCTTGAGCTTGCAGAAGCATTTTCTAACCCCGCTGATGATGGTATAGTTACCGACATCCCGTTGATTGAGAGCGATAACTCGATTATTACTACTACTGTTATATGGTGTGACGTAAGAGAAAAAATTGTGAAAAGTACAATGGAGAAGTTTAAGAACTTTTCTTGTAACTGTCAATCCGATGGTAGCGTATCTGTTACTTATAATGGGCACAAGATAGTTTTTAATCGCAATAAGTATCACGGTGTGATTCTTGAAAACGTGCGGATTAAGAGGACAATGATTTTCTATGATGGGAAAAGTAAGCAATATCGATATGTAGACGTTCCCTTAAAGAAGAAATATCTCTCGCTTGTAGATGATAACGTCAAGTTTACTATTCCAGTCGAAAAAAGGGAAGTAGCCGGGAGATATCTGGAATATAGGATTAAGTTGAAAGGAAGGAAAAAGAGTTCTGAATTCTTAATAACGCTGACAAAAAACTCCGAGGACATAGAGGGCAACTTAGCAGCAACGGAAGGGACAATCCTTCTTTGGCCTAAATTCCGCGCTAAGTTCAAAGAAATCGCGTGGAAAGCATATTATCTGTATTGTGACATAGAGAATTCCGAAAAAACTCTTTCTTGTTCGCCTATTATAGAGAAGAAAGAAAGCGGCAAATTTATATGGGAAGTGTTGTCTCCTGTTATACAGGGGCGGGCGCAGGCAATCACAGGCGAACAGGGAGGCTGTCCTCGTTATCTCGCCATCAGTAAGAACGATAATGGAGAAGAATTAGGTCTATTCAATATAACGCTCGAAAATATCTATATTAAGGATGGCGAAGAATCGTGGGGCATTGATTTTGGGACGCAGGGAAGTGTTGTCGCTTTTTTGCCTCAGGACGGTCAACCGCAGCCTTTTCACATAAAGGAAGATTATTCATATGCGATATTGGAAGGTGACGAGGAAAAACAAAAAGCAATAAGAAACGATGCACGTTGGTTCCCAACCTATCCATCGATAAAGGACGTTAAGAGTGAACCTTATGTCTTAACCCAACTCGCAGTTGAAAATGAACAAACAATAAATAAGCTTTATGGAAGTGAAAGCGGGATAAAACCCATAGAGCACTATAATATTGTCTCTTTGCATGCAGATACCGATAGCATTGACAAGAGACTTATTTCGGACTTGAAATGGCCAGGTACTATGACATCATCGGAGAATGATTCAGCTGGCCGCAGAGCAGCCAGAAAAGGATATCTATCAATTCTTCTCATGATGGCGCTGGCTGAGAGGATATTTCATAACTCTATGCACGCGACGGTTAATCAGATCAATCCAATGATATCCTATCCTTTGAGAATGGGCGAGCTGGATGTCAAGGGATATGTCACCGATTTTATGGATGTATGTCAAAAGCTTGCCGACGCGACCGGATTTAAATTTGGAGAGTTCAAGACGATTAGCGAAGGCAAAGCAGCTTCCCTCATAGCGACTAAATCGAATGAAACTGTAATTGCTGATCTTGGTGGGGGAACGCTTGATTTGTGGATGGGCAAAGATACAGATCGCGGCGCAGGGTATGAGATATCGGCTGACAGCATAAGGTTAGGAGGACTTAATCTACTAAGAGAGATATCCAGGAGCAGCCTTTTTCAAGAAAAAGAGTTAGGGAAATTAGGCAAGATGTATTTGCAGAAAAAACCAGAAGAAGTAGGCGGTCGTATTGCTAAGAATCATGGCAAATTAAAAGCAGTTTATGGTTATTATTCCAATTTAATTAACGAATATATAGCTCGATTTATTATAGGTCATGTAACCAAAAATTATCCAAATGGAGATATTAATATAGATTTCATCGCTGTGGGCAACGGTTGGAAACTTTTCGGTTGTTATCACGAAGAAATAGCTTCAATCCATCGATGGGCTGCGGAGGATATACAAAAGCGTATTATACGCCTTAAAGAAGATTTTAGATTGACAACAGGCGTAAAGGGGTGTGCGACAAATTTGTGGGTAATGTTATCAAGCGCAGGCTCGATGCTCCC
>CAYHWL010000118.1:0-4568 GCA_964359785.1 uncultured Methanosarcinales archaeon
GTGCGTCCGGTTGCGTACGCCAGCATCCACCTCGTCGAGAATGTCATTCGTGGCTGGGCCGTAGTTTACAATCACGATTTGCGCGTTCGGCCGTCCGTTTGCGTAGTCGGCAAGGGCGTCGGCAAACTTCTTCTTGGAGGCCACGAGGTATTGCTTACATTCGACTTCCAATACCGAGCATTCGGGAGATGTGATCGGGCTCGTGATGAGAGAATAGTCTGGCTGAATCGCGCGTTTGCGCCCAACCCCACGAGGTGCAACCAATGGCGAACGCAATTCTGCCATGAGGTGAAGGTTGGGGCGGAATGTTCCAATCGTCGCCAAGTGCGTTCCTTTGAACTCAAAAAGCAACTGCCCACCGACGCAGTGGATGTCCACACTGTGGTCACGTAGCGCGTTGACGATTTGTGTGGAAATCCATGCCGAATATAATTCGTAGCGTTGTTTCCAAATAGGCAAATTCAAAAAGTCTTGCAAAGTTCGTTGAAGCGATTCGCCTTCGACCTCGGCAACCTGCAACGAATCAAACAATTCCGTGAGCTTTTGATTCAAAGCTTCGGCTTCTCTGCTGCGTTCAGGCTCAGGAAGCTCCCTGATGGCTTCAGCTTTGGAGTAAGCTCCTCTTGCAAGCGATGCTGTCCAGTGGTCGCTGTCCAACCCGCCGAGGAGTTCGAGTGGCCAAGGCTCTTGATCTTGCTTCGGCTGAGACTCGGAACGGTAAATCCGATTCTCACCAAAACAAAGACGGTGTAATTCCTCGCGATCCCTGCCGTATCTTTTACTCTGCCGCACCACAGTCAGCCAAACTCTCCATACTCGAACCAACGTAGCGTCCAACTCTGGGACTCCGCACAGCGGAGACGGCGGCTCTGCGTCGGACCATCGCCCTCGATGATTGTTACTCCCGGAGTAATCGTCCAACCACTGTTTCATACGTGGGTCTCGGACTTGGGCGTCCATAGACCTGAGCAGGCTGTTCAATTGCCACAGAGTGTTGCTACTCCACAGATTCGCCAGATAAGTGCCAGCCACTCGTTGCCAACTCTCCTGCCACCTACGAAAGTGTTCGAGGTCGAATTCCAGAGGTGGAAGGTCTTTGTCGAAGTTGAATCGAACCGCCAGATTCAGCTTTCCCTGGCTCGCGTCAGCTTCTTCAAACATGCGCAACAAATCCGTCATCATGTCAGCGAATGGCTGTACGACTCTGAAAAATGCAACCAGGAATTCTTCTACCGACACCGCGTTCGTCTCCAACAAGGAGTCCAGATCAGTTGCGCTCGTGCTGGACGACAAAGATCGGAGCGATTCAAAAAGCTCTTTTGGCAATTCTTTATCGTAGTTGTCCAGACTCAGACCACCACTTTGATTCAAAAAGGCCCAAACATCGGATGCAGTCGAAAGCATTTCTGACGATTTAATCTTTCGCTTTCCAATGTGGAATGGGATTTTCATTGGCATATTTTCCTATAGTTTCAATGTAGCGCTAACGACTTAAATCAGCGGTGCGGGCAATTACCAAGGTTGAAAATCAACCCACGCTTAATCCGCGTCCGCTGGATTTGCTTGGTCGGCGCCGTTTTTTCTTTTGATGCTTTTTAACTCTTCTTCCATTGTTGATACGAACTCAATATATTCTTGTCTTGCACCATGACTTAATTCATAAATATTCAATTCAATATAATTTTCCCTCAGATAATTCAAAAGCGCATCCAAATCTTTTCTTAGTTTCTTCACAGAAGCCATAATAGCCTTCCATGCAGCCTCCTCTCTGTCAGTATAAACGAGTTGAGCAGGACGACTAAAAAATAAAACATTCCTCTGTGGGGGGCTGTGATAATGCTCCCCATAAGAAAGACTCTTATTCCACGAATCGTGAACTGCCTTTATGAGTTCACGTAGTCGTGAATTGTAAATATAGAAAAGACTACTGGAATAGATTTTGTGAAAGGACTCCCAATAATAGAATATTTCATCATATATTTTATGAGGTGCTTCATCAGTGAGCCGTTCAATTGCCGGAATACTGATTCCAGACAAAATCCAGTTTAAATTAGACAGGTCAAGGCGTCTTTTCTTTTCTTTATCTGTGATGCTATTTTCCATATCTGCACGCGCAGGTTTTTTCTCAATTATGATCTTTAAGGCATCGAAAAGAAGTGCAATCAGTCCTTGTTTTTCTCGGCCACTCGTATCGTCTTTTTTGTCAGTCTTTTTTGGTCTCGTATAATTATAGGGTGATGCACGATGCCGATCAATATCAAAAGGCGCATCTCTTGGGAAATTGCCATATGCCTTATTAAACAACATGATAATGCGGCCACATCCCAAATGAGCCACAGCATACCCTAACTCGAAAATTACATTTGGATTTGGGACGCGTCTTTGCCCTTCGGGTGCATCACGATTGATTGTTGTTATGTCGCACACGAAAACGTCGGCTTGTCGAACTTTCTGAAGTATAGTCATTGGAATATTTGGACTTCCAGCCTCGTCACGTGTAGCTTCATCTATTGTGACAACGAGATTGTCACGTGAGAATTCTGCTTCAAGAGGAGTCACAGCTTCCCTCAGAGCTTCTCGAATTATTCTTCTGTTGTCTTCATCTGCGAGATCGCTTTGCCATGAATAGAAAATAGTAAATCGTTCTTCTTTAGGTTTGCTCATTGTAATGTCTCATCTTTAATATTGTCATGCCTAACGTTTAAATCACGTGCGCGGTTTTTGCGTCGGGTGAATTTATTTGTTATGCCTTTGTTTCTGTTTCTGTTTATTTGTTGAAGACATTATAATATTGTTCGAATCAAATAGATAAGTAAACCTGTTTATCTGATTCATGACGCCAAATGGTCTTAATAATTTCCGGATCTAAAAAATAAATGACTAACGCGGTTTCAAAGCAATTCACTATATCAAACCTATTTTCACGTTTATTGCTGTACTCAAATGACTTCAAAACCATTTCAACAGTTTCTATATCACTCTTTTCGATAGCGCGCGAAATATTTTGGTAAAACATCCTTACATACGTTTCTGCGTACATCCAGGTTTTTAAGGGATCATTAAGCCCTGTTGCTTCATAAATCTTCCTGGCCTTAGTTGCTATTAATGTTCTTACCGCTTAAATCTCTTTTCGGGTCATATTCCCCGCGGCTTGCCGCGATGTAATACGACTTTGAGAAGTTGATACCCCGTCCGCTTGCGGCGGGGTAGTTCATTAATTTCGGAAGAAAGATGAGGATAGGATGCACTTAATCCTATGATGCTGAGTAAATTCTGTGAAACAAAAGTAACCTATCCAGTCATGTCGTCATTATAAAACTTATCAAAAGTTTCTATCGTGTCACGACACACAATTTGCGTGTTCGAAAATTTTGCCCGCGTTTGATAGCATCCAAATATAATATATCCCAGAGGCTGAATATTAAGTCGACTATATTCTAAGTGAATATCATCAATAGAGGCTTTGATCACACCACCTTCTATTTCAATTGTCAGTGCTTTATCACCAGAAATGTTTCCCGGGCTAAATTTTGCGCTGCTCACTATATTCGGTCCTGGATAAGTTGCAATCTCTATATTCCCATTTTTTCGTATATATACAAGGCAACTCCCATATTGAGGTCCCATGTTTCCAGCTCTTAAAAAGACGCCAAACCAATCTTCATCTTTTATTTGATCTTCAATTTTAAAGGTGACTTGAATCTTTCCATCACGCATTTGAAAGTTAGTGTTATACGAAACAATTATACTTTTAGCCTTCTCTTTTTCATCATCATTTTTCCAACCTCCAAGTTCTTTCTGTTCGGGCAAGTGGTAATAAAAAGACGAGTTTATCGCTTCAAAATCTAAGTCTTTTATTTCAAAAAATTGAGTCAAATATTTATCAATTTCACTAAAAAGGTCATCCTGTTTCTTATATTGGGAACATTCATAATTCCTCACATCAAAAGCTATTCTCTCATATGACTGACGTGTAACGCGTAATATATTTTTATTATAAAAAAGAGCAATTCCAAGTTCGACATGAACATTTGGATTGTTATCTGTTAAGTCAGCTATCACAATATCAGATTCTCTAATTTGCTTAACAAAATGCTTAAATAATTCGGAATTTTGCATCTTAAAAGTCTCTATATCGCTATATTCCCTGGACGTTCCAATTTGTTTGTTACCAGTAACGCAATTCAATTTTCTTTCTTCATATTTTCCCTGTATTTTTTCTATAACATTTTTATATATAGACCTTGTATCAGCATCAAATGGTATAGCGAAAAATATTTTGTAAAATTCTCTTGACCCCATCAGTTAACTACAATCCTATATGTTCTCATTCTTAATTCTATAAAGAATTATGGTTTCTAAATTATATCGCTCAAGGGACGTATCATTTTATTAGGAATTTATGTTGTTCGATATAAATTATTGATTTTCCTTTGTAAGATACAATTTTAATCAGAGTCTGTCAATCGTATGTTATATGTTACAGGAAGAAAGTTTTATTCTTTATATAGCCTGCATATGAAATTGTAACAGCTATTATAGTTATGATATAGTATGGTCGCTCAGGA
>CAYHWL010000119.1:0-4562 GCA_964359785.1 uncultured Methanosarcinales archaeon
TCAGAGGGCCTTGTATCTTGATAGGCGTGATCCCAGGCTTTTCCGGGTCTTGGTCCAGGTTTTCCGTGCGCAGGGCAAGGATGATGAGGCAGAAAGACTCCTCTCTTATGGCAAGAAGATGCATCCGAATTCTCCTCTATTGGCCGATCTCTAGAGGCATCTGCATTTGCAGGTCTCATTGTAGACGCTTTCCTTGAATACTAGGCCTTCGTCTTTGCATTTTTTTACGCATTTCTCTTTGCAGTATTCTCCGACTTCATTAGCGGCGTCATCTTGGCTGATGTTGTAGATTAATATCGACCCGCCGATGTTATGCGTCGGCGTATGTTGTTTTAGCCAGCCGCTGCATTGGCTCTCTTCTTTTGTGAATCCATTTAGTATGTTGATTGATATGGCGATAAGGCCGCTGCGTGGTCCGCATTTTAGTTCAGTCCATGTGATGTTGCGATAGTCTCTGTCATCGTTTCCAAAATATGCGAGTTGCAGGTCTGGGTTGTTATGGTCTTCTAGCCAGTTGGCCAATCCTTTGAGGTCTTGGCCCCAATCGATATTTGAGTCGATAAGCATGTTGTAGCCTGGTTTTCCAAACTCATTGAAATATGTCAGGTAGTCAGGGTATGCGTAGGCTGTTTCGGCGGCGTACCACAAGAACAATATTCCCACGACCGCTATCAAATATCTCTTATCCACTTCGACGTTCATGATCTTGCCGCACCAGACCATAAGGAGCGGGTAGATCACAAAGATATGCCGAACCCCGATGTCTATTCTGCCGACGCTAAATAAGACGAAGAATATCACTGCCGGCCCAATCAGCATCGCCTCTTCCAGCAGATCTTCTTTCTTCCACAAGAAGTAGCTTGCCGCACATGTGAGCCCGATCATGACAACCCATGCTATAGGCTCCTTGACCAAGAAGGCGATGGCAAAATAGGAGATCCATCCTTTTTCAGAGTATTCTCCCATAAGAAATCCCCTATGCCCAGCAGTACCATGGTATAATACTTGGGCAAGGCCTGTCAGGTAGCTTGGCGCTCCCCCTATCCCATAAGCTAGGATCACTACTAATAATGAGATGACTATGATAATCGCTACCCATGCCAGTTGTGTGTAGAAGCTCCACAGTTTGTAGATATGTTTGTTCTCTCTGACAATCAGTTCGTATACTGCTGCCATGACAAACATGATAGGTATAAGGTATAGTGCTGTGTATTTTGAGGCCATAGTAAGTCCAAAGAATAGGCCAGTTAATCCGATTGTCCGGTATGTCTTTTTGGCTAGGAATTTCCTGAAGTGATAGAGTGTTGCGATGCCAAATGCCATGACTCCTATATCTGTTGTTACTAGCGGGCTGTGGGCGAGAAGGTTTGGGTTTAGCGCATAGAGCCCTGCCGCGAGGATCGCTGCGTTATTGCCATAGATTTCTTGAGCCCACCAAAACAGGTAGAAGAGGCCGATGAGTCCGACGAGTATCATCGGCAGTCGTGCCCAAAACACTATCTGGTCCGCGTTGTGGTTGTATCTATAGAAGAATTTCGCGCCAAGTTCCCATTCCTTGTTGTTGTTCCATGAGACATCTGTTGTGCTATACTCTGGTTTGAGAAAGACTAGGGGGATTGCGCTTATCTCTTTTATCAAGGGTGGGTGTTCGGTGTTCATCCGGAAGTCTCCGGTCTTGAGGTAGTAGTATCCTGCGGGTATATGGACTAGTTCATCATTTGTGATGCTTTTTGTGTTTGCGGCCGACAATGCTAGCATGGCATAGACTACCCCTAGGAAAAAAAGCGCGGCATATGCCTGTCTGATGTCAAGTTTCATCTGTGGGCCATCCTTATCTTTATGGTGTCAAACAACATGCGGGGTGCGTCTCGTGCTATATTTACTTTGCTTCCTGCCGCATTTCTCCATTCAACAGGCATCTCGGCGATGTTATACCCCATTCTTTTGCCTAAGTAGAGGCATTCTACGTCAAATCCAAATCCGTTGGTCTGCATCTTGCAAAAGATGCCATGTGCGGCTTCTCTTGTGAATAGCTTGAATCCGCACTGTGTGTCTTTTATCCCAAGTGGCAGCACAAACTCCACGACGGCTGGGAAGAGCCTGCCTAATTTTTGTCTGATAAATGGCTGCTTGATGGTTATCTTGCTGGATTCGAGGTTTCTTGATCCTATCACTATATCCTCTTTGCGTGTGATGAATCGGTCCAGCTCTTCGATTGGTGTGGATAGGTCCGCGTCTGAGAACAGCACGCGGTTTTTCTTCGCGCATAGCATCCCCACCCGGACTGCGAAACCCTTCCCCTTATTTTGGCCATACCCCACTAAATAGACTTTTTTATCGTCGAAGCCTTTCACGATATTGGCAGTCGCGTCTTTGCTACCGTCATCCACGACGATTATCTCATAGTCATATCCTCTTGTTGTGCAGTGCGCAATGATCTTTTCTAGTGTAGCGCCTATTCGTTTTTCTTCATTATAAGCGGGGATGACGATCGATATCTCTTCCATCGTCGTATGAGATGCCGGTGTTCTTTAAAAACCAATTGGTGCAAACCCTTAATAACCCCACATCTCTTTCACCTCTATATGGGGATTTCATTGTGCATGATAGCTAGGGATGAGGCTGATTCACTAGATGCGGCCATATCTTCCGTGAAATCCATTGTGGATGAGATCATTTTCGTGGATACTGGCAGTAAGGATGGCACTAAGGAAATAGCAAGAAAGTTTGGCGCCAAAGTGATAGATTTTCCATGGAATGACGATTTTTCAGCGGCAAGAAACGAGAGCATAAGGCACGCGACAAAGGAGTGGATCCTCTTTATAGACGCTGATGAGTTGATCTCCGCCCATGATCTTGATCGTATAAATGAATTGACCGCTCATCCTACGATGGTTGGTTGGATTTTGGATCAGCGTAATTATACTGATGATTCGACGTATTACGGCTGGCAGACCAATGATGGCGCCAGGGAATGTCGTGCTTCAGGGTTTTTTGTCTCACCTATCACACGTTTGTTCCGCAATGATGGGCGTATAAAGTTCCAAAATAAGGTGCATGAGGAGGTCGATACTGCCATCTTGGGTTTTGGCGGTGAGATTAGCTACGCTCACCTTCCTATTCATCATTATGGTTATCTTAAGGGTCAGGAAGTGATTGAGGCTAAGCGTGAGAAGTATCTTCAGTTGGGCCTCAAGGATATCGAGGAGCAGCCTGATTCTCCCAAGGGTTATTATGAAGTCGGTAAGATTTACAAGTCGCAAGGTAAGTTGGATGAGGCGCAGGTTATGCTTTCCCGTGCGGCGGAGATGGATCCCCTCTATAAGCTGGTTTACACCAATTTAGGGGACTTGTACTCCAAGATGGGTAAGGATGATTTGGCTTTGGAGGCTTACGACAAGGCTATCCAGCTTAAGCCTTATTCTGAAGTTGCCTTTATCAACAAAGGTTTGGTGTTTGTGAGGAGGTCCCAGTATGTTAAGGCCGCAGACTGTTTCGAGGAGGCATTAAAGCGCAATCCCAAGAGCGCCGCGGGTCACAACAATCTTGTGGCTTCGCTCTCAAAAGGCACGGATGTCAAGAAGACTTTCTTTGCGGCGAGGCGTGCCTATCGTGAGACGGCTCTTCCCAAGTTCAAGCAGGTGCTTCATTCTATGCACAAGCGTTACCCTAATGAGCTTCATTTGGCGGAGCTTATAGCCGAGCATAAGTATGGTGCGGCAGAGCTTTTCTTGAGGGACACGATCCATCGTAAGCCGTATGATTCTTGGGCGCTCTCTAATCTTGCGGTAGTCCTAGAGAAGATGGGCAAGAAGGAGGAGGCGGTGCGTGTCGCTGTTGAAGCCCTTCAGACCGATCCTCCGATGAGAAAGGAGCTCGAAGCGTTCATCGAGAGATTGAAATAGAACCCCTCATCAAACAGTGAGATTTAAAAAAGCCTCATGGATTCTTCTAGAGTGATATTGGCAGCTGTAGTATAATGGTAGTATATAGGACTGTGGATCCTAGGACCCGGGTTCGATTCCCGGCAGCCGCCCTGTGCCCCCCTCCCTATTCCCGAATATGCTCAAATTTATATGCCTTGATGCTTGATACCCCTGATGCAACTAAGACTATTATTGACCCAAGTGCAGCGATCTTCCCCGGTGGAAAGCGAATATGCGAAGAGCACGAAGTTCCAGGTGAATATCCTTGATGAGTCCATCCCTTATGTGTTCTGTTCCCAGAAGTTCCTTGACCAGTACGCCGGTGGCAGCAGGATAGGATATGTGGAAGACCACATGATCTTCATCAGCAAGGGCCTTCATCCTACAGCTGTCCCATTCGCGGCTTTGCAGTTGTTCTATAAGTCTTTGGACAAGGGGGAGCTAGCTAAGAGGTTTGGTGACGCGTTCAATACTCTAAATGCTGACCAGGGGGACAACCTACTCATGACGGGCATCTTGTCAGAAGCGAAAAGATTGATGCTTCCTGGTGCGTATCAGGGATACATTTCCCTGCAACCACAATATATAGTAAGTGACATAACTTTTTAGACAGATTTATATTGTCCATTCATCTTA
>CAYHWL010000120.1:0-4536 GCA_964359785.1 uncultured Methanosarcinales archaeon
CATTTTTACTGAGCGAATTTGAGTCAGCATTCATTTTATATATTCTCCTTTTCTTAGATAATTTCTATTTCAATGCAGCCTATAAATTATTATAGCCAGAGGCCGCCCGTCATCCCACATAGACAGGATCGAAAGAGTCAAAAGTAATGTCTCTAACCATCGAAAACAGTTCTGATAGTTTCCCAATGTTTACCTATTTCCATAATATGCCTCCATTCTGATTAAAGTGGAAACGCAAGACCCTCGACCATAATTTCACATTGTTCAGCGCCATCTTTCATACATTTAACCAGTTTTTCTTTTACGTCCAGTCCCATGGCTTGATACCAGCCGGCGCGCAAACCGAAGCATCCGCATTCATAATCTTTTTCCACATTGATACTGCGAACCTTTGTATAAGCGTAACATTGCTTAATGATGCCTACCCATTTACCCGGACTTAACGATTTAAATTCATAATCAAAATAATCTTGAGTGATAAAAGTTTCCATGGCCAATGTCATCAGCATCATGAATTCCTTTTCATCTTTGGGCTTATTTAAACCCAGAACTTTCATCAGACGGAGCATTTCGACTTTACCGACTGCCTGGCCGACTTGCAGATTCATTTTGTTGGCGACATCCCAGCCTGCATTCATCACCATGGACATCATCCAATGCGAATCACAAGTCCAGCGGCTTTTGGCGATAAGCTCTCTTTTTTCTTCTACAGGAATTTTAGCAAGTATCTCTGTGGCCGCATTTTTCAATGACCGACTCTCTTCCATTGCTTACCCTCCTCGTTATTACGCGCCGTTAATACAACGCTTGGTTATAGTTGTGGACAAAATACAACAGTATGTCATATTTGTCAACACAAAATGTTGTAATAAACTAAAAAATGTTATAGAATAAAACTAATTGTTATTAAATATGGAAGAAACTATAGAAAATGATTTATAAAAATATTGGAAAGATGATTCAAAAGGCTCGGGAAGAGGCCGGTCTTTCTCAGGAACAATTATCCTCCCGTTTGGGCTACACTCAGGCCGCTCTTTCCAACTATGAATTGGGGAAACGGCGTCTATATCTTGCCAATATCGAGCAACTAGCGAAAGAGCTGAATAAACCCTTAAACTATTTTCTGGATGATTCCGCCAATACAATAAACGCGAACCAAGAAGATTCTCAGGATGAAACAATATCCGAAATCAACAAATTGCTTTTGGACCTTCCGCCGGAGGAGCGGAAATATATCCTTGAATATATCCAATGGAGAAAGGGGCGTTTAAAATGATCGGTTTTGACCTGACTGATGAACAACTGGAATATCAGAAAATGGCACGAACCTTTGCAGAAAAAGAGATAAAACCTTATGCTGCCGAGCTGGACAGACGTCAGGATGCGCCGTTTGACTGGGGGATAGTCCACAGATTCGCCAAGGCCAATCTATTGGGATTGAATGTTCCCAAAGAATATGGCGGACTGGATGTTGATATGCTCACGGCCGTAATCGTTGCCGAAGAGCTGGGAGCGGCATGCCTGGGGATTATCAGTGCGGCAGCTGGCAACTGGTTGGCTACGACTTGCCTGAAGCTCGTAGGAAATGAGACTCAGAAAAATCGTTACCTTCCGCTCTGCTGTGGCGATAACGCCAATCTTGCCGCCCTGGCGGCGACGGAAGCCGAAGCAGGCTCCGATGTCGCCGGAATTAAAACAACAGCTACCAGAAATGGGGATTATTACATTCTTAATGGAACCAAAACATTTATCACTAATGCGGGACTGGCCAAGTTTTATATCGTTTTCGCCACTTCCGATCTCCGCAAGCGCCACGGCGGGCTAAACGCTTTCATCGTTGACGGCGACGCACCAGGAATTACCCTGGGCACAGTGGTGGACAAACTCGGGCTGCGTGCTTCTCAGGTGGGTACGGTAATTTTCAATAACGTCAAAGTTCCGGCGGAAAATCTGCTCGGCGCTGAAAACACAGGCTTTCTGGTTGCCGTCCAAACACTGGACATGTCCAGGCCCTGCCTGGGAGCGGCAGCAGTCGGTGTAGCTCGGTCGGCCTTCGAGACGGCTTTGACCTATGCCCGGGAGCGAAAGCAATATGGCCGTCCTATTATAGAAAACCAGGCTATTTCTTTTATGCTTGCCGATATGGCCACAGAGATCGAAGCCGCAAGACTTCTCACCTGGCGAGCCGCCTGGCTTATCGATCAAGGAATGGATTCAACCAAGGCCTCTTCCATGTGTAAGATATTTTCATCGGAAATGGCAGAGGGGGTTTGCAGCCGGGCCATACAGATTCTAGGCGCCAATGGCTATACACATAATTGGCCCGTGGAAAAGTATTACCGCGATGCCAAGGCGCTGGCCATCTATGAGGGCACAAATCAGATCCAGCGGATGATTGTCGCTTCCATGCTATAAAAAAACAGCGCCGGATGTTGTTTTACTGATTGAATTGAATTGAATTAATTGATAAGAACTTCCTTTTTCGTGGTGGGAGTATAGGGGGGCTATTTTTGCTTGTCAAGGGGTATTTTTTGCATTATTGTGGATTATTGTGGATACAGTCAGATGCACTTGCCCCTTGATATCAGCAATTTTTCCTGACTTATGCTGCTTTATCAGGGTCCGTAGACATTGGAATATATAGTAAGAATCTCGCTTATTGGTTATGGTGCTATTTTAGGCGGACGATAATCCCTTTGGTCAAGGCAGGCGTCGTATAGAGCTTTGTCAATCTTGATCCAATCAGTTTTATCAATACCTCGGCTATTCTTTTTGCCGATGTTGGCAGGGAAGGCGCAGGCAATTTTAATCCAGCGGTTTTGCTCTTTGGCGATGGTGCGGATTTCCTCGGCTACTTCCGACAAATCTTGATCCTGGCTAAAGATTAAGGCTACATCATAGGTCTGCTTGTGGGCTGAACGGATACAATCAATTGCTATTCTAACATCAATGCCCTTTTCTTCGCCGATGAAGACGGTTTGTTGCTGGCCGCTTGGTGTTGTAATCGTCCTTGGCCGATAGCGCAAAGAACGAGAAAAGGTGTAAACGTTTTTACCGCGTCCGATTTGACCCAGCTTAGTTACCCAAAAGTGATACCAAAAAGCATTATCTGAAGCATTCGGCACTCCAGTATAAAAGTGGGTTTCAACCAATTGCCAGCCTTGTTGGACACAAATAGCTTTGGCAAGTTTTTTAGGGTCGTAATTGGGATAGTCATAGCCGAAGGCCTCTTTAGCCGCATGAAACAAATTTTGACCGTCAAAAAAGGCTATGGTTCTAAGTGATGAAGCTAATTTATGTTTATTGGCAGTTTTCATAAAAAAATAACCCCACCCGAGGCCTGATCCGCTACACTTGCGTGTTCGGGGCGTATCGAGTGGGGAGCAGATGATGTTCATATAGCAAAAAACAAAATAATTGCAAGAGAAAATTTAGGAATCATCACCTCTTCCTCCGGGGGATTTATGTCGAAGTTCGTCTCCCGGGTCCTCCTATAAATTTATCGCCGTGCAGGCCAGTTCTCGGTTTGGCGAGAAAACGGCATTTTTTGCCTGGGGTACCCATCACGGAAGCCACTGATTCTACGCCGGAATAAAAGTATTTTTCCCCCAGCACGCACTTTTTCCACATATTATAGATAGAGGGACCCTCTTTCGACGGGGGCGGGGGAGGGGTATCCGGCGACGCGAAAAATCCGGGGGGTTCACCCTGTTTAACGAAGCATCGTCTCATAATGAAGCGGCTGTATATGGCGAAGAAGCGAAACGGAAATCCGCAGACGGAAAACGGGTTCATCCGGATCTCGAATGAATTGTGGGACGCCTGGATGTGTTCCCGGTTTACCGCCAGGGAGGAACGGATGATCAAAGTGGTCATGCGCTTCAGCTATGGGATGAACCGGACTTTCGCCTTGTTGAGCAAAAGCGACCTCGCCCGCTTCATGAACGAGCACCTGCCGAACGTGGACAGAATCATGAAATCACTCCTGGCCAGGGACGTCATCCGGTTGGAGACCACGGGTTCCAGGGGGCCCCTTCGCATCTTCCTCAACAAACATTACCGCGAATGGCGGGTGGACCAGGCGCTCCAGAAGGATCCGGACTTCTTCGGCAAGGTGGTCAGGCGAATGTTCGGCGACGAGGGCGCCCCGGATGAAATAGGTTATCAATCTGATAAGTCAGGTTATCAGACTGATAACCCCGAGGTTATCAATTCGATAACATGCAGGTTATCAGATCAAGAACATGGAGGTTATCAAAGTGATAACCTGTTGCCGGATCAAGCCTCCGAAACCGTTCACGAAAATCCTCTCGGAAGACATAATAAGAAGACATATGAAGACATGAGTATATCTACGACGTTGGTAAATGCGCCGTCACCTGTACCGGACGACCACCCCCTTTTCACCCCGCTGATCGACGACCACGTCTTCTGGAAAACTCTCACTGCTGCCTACCCCGACCAGGACATCGCCGCCCAGGTCCGGAAGATGACCGCCTGGCTCATGGCCAATCCCAAACGCAAGCACAAGGACTA
>CAYHWL010000121.1:0-4510 GCA_964359785.1 uncultured Methanosarcinales archaeon
TGACAAGTCCCTTGCATACCACAAGACATTGTGCAGACCAACCATCACAGTATCAATGAAAGTGAAATTGTACCACAGGGTATTGTTGGTCACTGTCTGCATGAACTTTGTGCCGATAGGCGACGTGACGTTGGCGAGCACACTTGACACACCAAGGTCATCAGTTATTGAGGCATTACAAAGCACCGACTGCGTGAGATTCGCCCTCCCCGGGTAACAGGCGAGGCTCTGCAAAGTGGGGATCTGTGTGTCATTGCCAAAGAAGTATGTCGCGGCTGAATTGTTGAAGTTCGAAGAGGAGTCATTGGCGAAAAACGTCACGTTGTAGCGGCCAGCCAGCAGTGGGATGCCAAACGACGCATTAAAAGTGTTCCCGCTCACAAAAGAGAGAAGGACGGATTGAACCGCGCCGTCAGGCCGAGTGATATTCGCAAGGACAGTGTCCAGCAGATAGTTGTCTGACACATTCGCCGCGATATTTATCGAAGAAGTGACATTGAATGATGCGCCTTGGGCAGGGAACAGCGCAGTGACATTGGGCCTTGTCACATCATTCACCACAAATGAGGACGTGACAGATGAGTTGCGATTGTTCTGCGTGTCATTAGCTATGAAACGATAGGTATAGTTCCCGGGCACGCTGTTCGAGAGCGTCTGGAAAACGGCACAATAAGAACCGGCGGCGCAGAGAGTGGCGTTACGCTGTGAGAGAGCGCCGGCTGGATCGGTGATATTGACTACCACCTTATCCACTCCAACATTATCCCTGACCACAGCCGAAAGGTTGAAGCCCTGCGACTGGTTGCCTATCACTATACTGGAGGATATGGCAGTCACGTTTGGAGGCAGGGTATCGGTAGCGTTGAAAGACACCCTCACGGTCGCATTCACGTTTCCGCTGGAATCATTAGCAGTGAAGGTGATGTTATAGACGCCAACCACTTGAGGGATGGCAAAAGAATTGTTATACCTCGACGAGGTATTGGACAAGGATAGTTGTGTCACAGAACCATTTGGCGAGGTCATATTCGCAATCACAACATCCACTTGGATGACGTCAGTAACCTGCGCAGCCACCTCAATCACATCACCTGTATTGAAGACAGAATCCTGTGCAGGATTTATTGAGACCACAACAGGCGCCGCCGTGTCCTGCGCGAGGAAGAATGACGACTGCGTGCTGTTCACATTGCCTTGGGTATCATTGGCGATCACAGTGAAGTTAAACCTGCCTATCAGATTAGGGATGAAGAACGTATTGTTGTAACGAGTCTCATTGTAGAATCCAAGAGCCACCTGGACAAGAGAGCCATTGGCGTAAGTGACATTGGCCACAACCGAATCGACCGCTGTCGAATCACTCACATTGGCGCTGATCTGGATGGTCGTCCCTATACTATGGCTTGTGCCAACCGGCGAGAGAGCCGTCACATTAGGAGCCACAACATCATTAACCCGGAAACTGGAAGACTCCGTATCATTTAGGTTGCCGCTGGTATCATTAGTCAGCACGCGATATGACCAATTGCCAATAACGCTTGCGCCGGTGAACAAAGAAGAGTACCTTCCTGGACCCGATAGAGAAGCTTGTAATGTCGCAGTCACCACGCCAGACCTATTAGAGACATTGAACCGGATCACGCTCAACGCGCCATTATCAGTCACGTTGGCTGAAAGATTGAAAGATTGCGACAGATTGCCAATAATCGGGACCGAGGAGAGAGCGCTCACATTCGGAGACATCGTGTCGGTGCCTGAAAAGTTGGTCTGGCTTGACACATTAGAATTGCCGGAAGTGTCATTGGCCGCGAAACTGATATAATAAAGACCCCCCAGCAGAGGGACAGCAAATGACGCATTATATCGAGAGCCAACAGCGTTAACCAAAGGCACTTCGGTACGTGTACCATTTGGATAGGTGATGTTGGCCACAACATAACCCACACCGATCCCGTCAGTCACATTAGCCGCGACCTCGATTATTTCGCCTAGATTCCAGCTTGAAGCCGCAGCAGGAGCCAGAGAGATGAGCACGGGAGCAGTCAGGTCGACACCAGAGAAGAATCCCTTCTCTGTCGCGTTGAGGTTCCCGCTAGAATCATTGGCAAAGATAGTATAGTTGTACCTGCCTACAAGGATAGGGATCGCAAAAGAGGCATTGTACCGGAACGGCCCCACATTAGCCAAGTCGGTTGGCACTACTGAACCATTCGGATAAGTGATATTTGTATAGACAGAATCCACCGCAGTAGAATCAGTCACATTAGCTCCTATCACCACCGAGAAGCCTATCCCATGCGATGTGCCAGCCGGCGAGAGAGCCGTCACATTAGGGGCCACAACATCATTCACGACAAATGACGAAGAGATAGAGGCATTGAGATTACCGCTCGAATCATTGGCGATCACGCGATAAGACCAATTACCTATCACATCCGCGCCGGTGAAAACCACAGAATACCTGCTTGGACCGCTAAGTGAAGACTGCAAGAGAGCAGTCACAACACCAGACCGATTAGTGACATTGAACCAGACGACATTTATCAAGCCATTATCTGTCACATTGGCCGAGAGATTGAATGATTGCGACAAATTGCCGATGATTGGGACCGAGGCGAGAGAGGTGACATTTGGATTGAAGGAATCGGTCACGGTGATATTCGCCCTCGCGCTGATGTTCTTGTTGTTGCTGGAATCATTTGTGATATAAGTGATATTATAGCCTCCAGAGAGAAGGGGCACAGAGAAAGAGGTATTGTAGTATACGCCGCTCACGAAGGAGAGGCCCACCAGCTGACGGCTCCCGTTAGGATAAGTGATATTGGCGCGCACGGAATCCACAGCGATATCATCATTGGCGTTCACTGAAAGCTCGATTGCCGTCCCAATCGCCGTGACCAGCGCGTTAGAAGGATTGACAACAGTCACATTAGGCCTTAGCGTGTCTATCACTGTGAAGGATTGCGAGACGGACGCATTGGTGTTGCCAGTCGTATCATTGGAGATATACCTGGCGCTAAAACTGCCTATCATCTGTGGGATGACAAATGACGCATTGTATCTCGAAGCAGAATCGAGGCTCAACTGGATGGTCTGGACCGTCCCATTCGACCAGGTCATGTTGGAGAAAACCCTGTCGATCATGACATTGTCTGTCACATTCGCGGCGACCTCGATTGTCGTGCCTGCCACAAAGGTGCCGGAAGGCTCGATCGCGGAGACGGCCGGATTCATGGCGTCTATAATAAAGGTGAGATTAGACGACGCGAATCTCGCTTGATCTGATGTGTCGGCAGCAAGACAATTCCACATATATGTCCCCTGCGCGATGCTGGTGATATTGAAACTGGTCGCGACAAAGCTGCCTGAAGCCGAATTGTTCTGTGTCAAGGCTAGAACCCCAGAGATGTTGGTATATAGACTGATGTTTGCAAGACCAACGCCGCTTGAGGCGTTACAGACAAAGGAGATATTGGAATCACGCGTAGTGAAACCGTCACTAGGGGCTATCAGGTTCACTACCGGAACACCACTAAATGTGATGACAAACGTCCTTGTCTGCGAAAGATTATAGTTGTTTGAGGTGTCATTCGCCACGATGCGCATACCGTAGGTGCCATTCACGGAGGTATCGTTGAATGTGATGTTGTAGAAACTAGAAGCATTAGGGGTCATGGCGAAACTCTGCACGCTGTTATCAGGATAGGTCATATTGACAAAAACCCTTGACACCGCGACATCATCACGGACGAGAGCAACTATTGAAATATTAGACCCTTGAGGGAAACTCTCTGCTGGAGCAGGCGCGATGATTGTGACATTTGGCCCGGCGCGATCGTTCACCACAAAAGTGGACGTGACAGTATCATTCCGGTTACCGGAAGTGTCGTTTGCGATGAATCTATAGGTGAAATTCCCGGGGGTCGTCGCATTCACGCCAGGAAAGACCACTGAATAATTAGAACCGCTCACAAGAGCAGCGAATATCCTCTCTACGACCGCATCAGTCGAATTCGAGATATTAACTAGGACTGTGTCTATTACAAAGTTGTCAGTCACAAAACCTGAAAGAGTGAATGAATTAGTGCGGTTCCCTATGGCGATATTCGACCTAAGAGTCGTAACATTGGGGAATGAGATGTCTTTGACAACAAAGTTTGAGGCCTCTGAATCGTTACGATTGTTTGAGGTGTCATTGGCGAGAATCGTATAGGTATAGGTGCCAGGACTCGTGAGGTCAGTGGTCGGATAGACCACAGAATACCTGCTTGGTCCGCTTAGGGTGCCCGTCACGGTAGTCACGATATTGCCTGTGGAATTCGCTATGCGGAAGAGCACGGTCGCCACAAGGAAATTGTCAGTCACGTTGGCGGAAAGATTGAAGGAATCAGTCTGATTGCCTATGATGATATCACTCGCTAGGCCACTGACGTTTGGCCGGGAGATATCAAACACATCAAAAGAACCTGTGACGGAAGAATTCGAGTTGCTTGACGAGTCATTAGCGATG
>CAYHWL010000122.1:0-4439 GCA_964359785.1 uncultured Methanosarcinales archaeon
AATGCCAGTTCTTTATGACGACGCCTTTCTCCGCGCTCTTCATGTCTTTTCCGCTCATCATGGCCTGTCCGACGCACAGCGCCTTGTTGTGCTTCTCATCGGCCACTATGATGAACTCATCTTTTTTGATCTCTTCGTCGATGTGCACGACTCCTGGCCGCATGATATCCGCGCCTTTTGTGATGAATGGGATGGCTCCCATGTCGACGGTCACCGTGCGCAGCAGCGCAGGCTGTTCTAGGCAGAATCGCAGGACTGGGAGTATCCGCTCCCCTTGTTTGAAGTATCTTGGCGAATTATTGACGAGGTATATCGTGCCGTCCACAAGTTCCACCCTGTCTTTTGTGGATATCAAGTCGGTCTTTCCAAGATCCCGCTTCAACTTTTCGGTCAATTGCCAGATGTCGTTTTTACTTAGCTGCTGCTTCAAGGTGTATCAGTATCTCTTGATTCGGGTTTTTAAGTTTATGCACAAAATCGCGCGGCAGGTCACAGCAGGCCATGGTGGCATGCGTTCCGACGGTCCGTTCGGAGAAGAAATCGCTTCGTCGGAAAACAAGCTCATGTGGGCCGCAGAAGTGCTTATTTGGGATCGCTAAGAAGCTGATTGTGTCCCCTGCAACGTCTATGGTGACCTCCATCTTCTCTACCCCGCCAAGGAATGCGATGAGTTCGGGGAGATCAAAGATGGTGCGGACTCCTATGATGCAGTCTCCATTTCGGCTCAAGTCCGGCGACGTGGTGACCTCCATTGTGGTCTTGTGTGTAGCTGTCACATTGGGATGCCCGTATGCTTTTATCGTGACCATATTCTATTAAGATCTCCAGATGTTTAATTAACCTAGCTAAAGAGCATGTACATGACCATCCAGGCTACGCTGATAAATATTATCAGTCCGAAGAATATGTAGTAATCTCGGGTGTTCCATGACCACTTGTTTTCGTTTCCTGTCGCCACATCTTTTATAGTATCTTCGGGAATCGCATCAGGTATTCCACTGTAGTCTATCTTTGTGGGTTTTGCCGGTTCTTGTGCCGCGTCGGTGGTGGAAGTGGCATCAGCGTAGGTGCATCCTTCCTGCGTGGTAGGTTCTGTCCCAGTCTTATAGCAGTAATTTGTGTCGATGCATGTGCGCACCCTTGTCCCGTTGGTCTGGCAGGCTGACCATTCCGAGCATTTCCAGTTGCTCGTGCAGACATTCCCTCCGATTGGTGTCGAGGGTGTTGGGGGGTTCACCGCTGGTGCGTTTATTTGTTGTTGCCGGATGGCGGAGTGCATGATTCCTTCCACGCGCAGCATGTCGATTGTCGCGTTGTAGTAGCATCGCAGTCCGTTATTGAGGATGCCATCGCACAGTATCCTTCTCTCATCCCAAGCGTCGCAGTTTGCGCTGATCACTGATACGTCGGCATTCGCGTCTTTGACGCACACTCCATCGAATGTCGAATTGACTCTCTTTAGGTGTATGATTTTGCGCCCCTCAAGGCCGTTCACAGAGATGCCGCCTCTTCCAGTGGCATTGAGGGTTATCGTGATGGCTGATAGGTTGATCTGCTTGCTGGATGAGTCAAAGTCCATCTCAACAAGCGGTTTGCTCTCAAGTCTTATCATCAATTTTTTTGATCCGCTGCGGTTTATCCCCGCCTGGTCTTTGCTGTCGAGAAGAACAGGCATGGTAGGGTATCTAAGTGCCCCTAGCAGAGGGTCATTCCAGTCTGCGACATTGTCATCGTCATCATCCGGGTCTTGGTCGTCGGTGACGCCGTCAAGGTCGCTGTCAGTGCCGTTGCGCGCGTTAGGCCGCCCTTGTGTATAGTCATTGGAAGTCACTATCTCTGGTAATTCGTTGATGCTAAATCCTCGTGAGAGCATCAGATTGACCGTACGGTTGAGCAGTGTGGCATCCTTTGCCGTGATGACAAGGACGCTTTCTGGACCTGTGTTGTACAAATTGACAAATCCTGTGTTGTTGACAAAGAAGTTTGCGCAGCTGGTCCCTAGTAGGGGTTCTATCTGGCTTCCGCACACTCCCACAAATACTTGTTTTGTGGCGCCGATATTTGCGGAGCCCACCACTGTGTTGCCATAATTGTCAGGCACACTGCTCCCGTTGAATAGCAGTCCTGATAGCAGGCGCAGTCCCATCTCTCTGTCGCTTGAGATGATTGTGGAGTTCCATGCTCCTCCTAGGAGCAATGGTGAGAATACTCCTGTGAGTTTTGAGTTGACAACGGTGGTGCTTGGCGCGGCGGCGCCATTTCCTCTTATCTCGATTGATATACTCCCTGTGCTGTGGGGGAATCTCTTGTCAGAGTCATTGCGTGTGTCCGCGTCGATGATTATTCCCAGTCTGCCCGCGGGTATGCGGGCATTTCCAGGGGTTATGCGCACAGCGAGTGTCCTCCAATAATCAGAATAGTTGGAGATCTTTGCGCGGACATAGCTTACGTTTCCGGCGGTAAAATCGCTTTGATTTAGTTTGTAATCATATCGATATGAGTCTCTCCATCCTTGACTTATGAGTGTCAATGTCTCATTTTCGGAGGGCGGCGCCGCAGGCAGTCTATACCAGAACACGAGGGAGTTGTTTACCCGTAATACTGATGTGCTGTGATTGTAGACATCAAGCGCCTCGACTGTGATTCCGCTTATGTCTAATGGATTGCTGCCATTGAATGATATGCTTATTGGTATCTTAGCCGAATTATTGTAGAGGGGATGCGCTTCATTTGTGAGGTTAAGCAATAGAAAACGCACAAATATCACCCCATTGTCAGTGACACTCGATGGACCTTTGACTTCCGAGATCTGGTGGCTTGGTTCTGCCATCGCTAGGGGCGCGAAGAGCAGCAGGACAAGTATAGTCGCGGTTCTCATTTTAGTCGAATCGTTTTGGGAGTATCTTCCTTATTCCAAGCGTGGGTGAGATCACATCCCCTTTATATCGGGGTATCACATGGATTATCAGATGGTCATCTGTCTGTCCTGCCCATTCTCCGTCATCGACTCCGATGTTGTATCCGTCTGGCCGATGCTGTGAATCGATCATCTTCTTTGTGGTCTTGATAAGTGAATGCATATCTGCGGCTTCTTCAGTGCTTAGCTCGAAGTAGCTTCTGACGTGGCGTTTTGGGAAGATCGTGGCATGTCCTTTCGCGATCGGTTTGCCTTCCCAGTTCATGACAAAGTGTGTTGATTGGGAGGGTGAGCTGTTCCTCGACCTGCACATCGCGCATTTATCATCGCCTTGAGGCAGCTGTTGCGCTTTTAGCATCATCTTTCTTCTGCTCACAAATTCTTCCTGCTCTTCAGGCGCTTCGTTCCTTCTTTCGCTCACGACTCTTTTCACCACTTGAGGCATCGGGCCTGCTTGTGGCGCTGGCCTTCCTTCTGGTCTTGCTGGTCGTGGAAGCGGAGCGGTTCTCGGGGCAGGTTCATTTCCGGCGTTTGCCGCTTTCTGCGCGGCTGTATTCGGTTGGATGCGTGCGCTTGATTGCGCTCGAGCAGATGGTGTATTGGGTTGTATCCTCTCGTTTCGGCTCTGCGCGAGTTGCGCGGCTGAATTGGCAGTGATCTGCATATTCTGATTCCTTGCGGCAGATGTGTTTGGCACGATTCTTGCGCGGGCAGGAAGCGATGGTTTGGTCATCACAGGTGGTACGCCTTCAGGTGGCTCGTCATCAAAATCATCATCGCGTTGCGTCGGTTGGCGCGCGGCTGGCGTGTTTGGCGTCACTTTGGGATATTTCCTCTTTTCATTGTCATATTTTTCGCGTAGTTCTTGTGATGAGACCATACTTCCAGCATTCGATTACTACTATAAATAATCATCGACGGCACATTGAGGAGGATAAGCCTCTTATGCCAACATCTCAAAACCCTTATATACCCAAAGACAGGGTTTTTTCCTATGAATATCGACGCGATTGGCTTTGCGATTCTTGTGGCCACTCTCTCCATCTTCGTTTTCCGTAAACGTCATGAGATTGAAGTTGTCAAGGTCCTTCCCCCTATAATGTCTTTCTATATGTATCGTACTAAGATAGGCATCGGTCTGATGGACACATTAGCGACACGTTATGGCTCATTCCTAAAGATCGCGGCCAAGTATATCGTTCCTATAGGTTTCACGGGCATGGTCTTTGTTGGTTACGAGATGGTGAAGTCTGTGATAAATGGTTTTCTCCATCCAAGCGCGGTGTCTGGTGTTTCCTTGGTTCTCCCGTTGGAAGCCAAAGGCGTCTTCTACGTCCCGTTCTTCTACTGGATATTGTCCATCCTAGTTGTAGTCATCATCCACGAATTCTGTCATGGCCTCTACAGTCGTGTCTCGAAAGTTACAGTCCTCTCTAGCGGTTTTTCTTTTATTTCTATCCTGCTCCCTATAGTACCAGCGGCATTTGTAGAGCCTGATGAGCGCAAGCGAAGAAAACAGCCA
>CAYHWL010000123.1:0-4431 GCA_964359785.1 uncultured Methanosarcinales archaeon
CTAGTATCACAAAATCTGTCTTATAAGCGAATAGCATGCCTTCTGCGGCAAACCTGGCGCTTGATTCCAGGCATGATTGCGCGTATGCTTTCACCGCGAGTGTCGTCTCGTCAGTTGATTCAGTGAAAACCAAAGGAGTTTTTCCGCTGTATAGGACAAATAGACCAAGCGCTATCACTCCAAGCAGCAGGTAGAGGGTGATCTGGCCTTTTTTCATCGTCTATGTCCAAAGAACTGGCTATATTAAGATTTCGAGGGAAAAATAGCGATATCCTCATATTCGGTCCCAGTTCGCGAGAGTTTGCTCTCAACTAGGCTAAAGCTGTGCACTTTAAACGTCTTAGGGGTCACTTTCGCCAAATCTATCTTCTTCCTATAATCAGTCCCATCCTTTGCATCTTTCACCCGTGCTAATGTGACATGCGCGGCCCAATCCTTTTCGGACGCAAACAATCCTTCTAGCGCAAAATCAATATCTTTTTGCAACTTAATAACTACCAGATTCTCTTTGATCCCCGCCCACAATACTCTAGGATCTCCAGATGATGGAAAGACCCCGATATGATCGACTATTATTTCAGTTGCCAGGAATCTCACTTTTTCTAATCGTTCCAACACAGGTCTCACCTCCTTGACCTCTCCCAGGAACTTGATAGTGAGATGGAATGTTTTTGTGAGCGAAAGCCACATTTTAGGAAGAGTTATTTGCTCCTGCAATGACCGAAAATACTCTTCATCAGATAGATGCACAGCTATAAACAATCTCATAAAAAAAGAAGAAAAAATAAAGATTTAAAGGTTCTTAGAAGTCTTCGGAATCTTGCGCTTGCTCCTCTTCTTCTTCCTGAGGTGCTTCGCTTGATCCGCTCTCTTCTGCAGGTGCTTCAGATGATCCGCCTTCGCCGACCACTTCAGCGAATCCTACTTTTGAGAGGACTTTTGTGATCCTGATTCGCACGCTTTGTCCTTGTTTGACGCCTGGGATGAAGATGACGAATCCTTGCTTTTTGGCAATTCCGTCGCCCTTCTCTCCGACAGCCTCGATGGTCACGGTTAGCTCTTCGCCTACCTTGACTGGTGCTGTTCCGCCGCCGAATCCGCCGCTTGATCGTCCGCCGCTGCGGAATCCTCCGCCGCCTCCGTATCCGCCGCCGTATCCGCCGCCTCTGTCGCCGCTTCTTCCTCTGTCTCCGTAATTTCCGTACATATTCTTTTTCACCTTACCGTATATTGTGCTAAACCCCAAAACCCTATTCTTGGAACAGGCCTGGCAATGAATAAGTGATAAAACCCGTTTGCCTTTATAAATGTGTAGGCTTGATATTTCCGTCTACCCAAAGTCAATAAGTGTCAATCTTAAGCCCATCCACCTTGCTGAAATGTTTGACATTTCGTGTGAGTATGGATTGATTGTGCGTTTTTGCTATCCCTGCTATCATACTGTCCTCGGGGTCGATAGGAGTTCCATTCTTATAACATTCATTATGGATTATGCCCGCTTTCTTTGCGGCTTCGACATCTAATGGTAGGAGCCCGATAGCGGACAACAAAGTTTCGATTTTTTGCTTTTTTCTGCTATCTTTTAGATCGCATGATCCTTGCCATATTTCAAACACGGTGACTGTGGTTGTCAATAATGGTTCGGTGGAATTTTTCAATGAACTGGCTTTCTGTACTGCTTCTGGATTGTTTCTTAGCAGATCTAAGATGAATGTTGTATCAAGCAACATGTTGGATTTCCCTCCTGATATGTTCAGTCCGATCCTTGGAGTTCTTCCGATTCTCTTTGATCCTCTTTTCCATATGTTTTGTTTCGGTCTCGCTTAGAACCCCTGCGAAATCCAATAAGTCGATCTTCCCAGTCAATTTTGTTATCACTTCGCTAAAACTGTCTCCTTCATCTTTTAGAAGAGAGAGTCGCATGTATGCTTCATCGGTTATTGATATTGTGCGTGTTGGCATATCTGTGTATGTATGTGTATATAGATATAAACCTTACGATGAAGTCAGTATCTCCGTAGGTTAGGCTGGTTCTCGAGATGTATATCTGCTAAACTAGGCTTTGGGAAAAAACACACGCAGGACAGCCGTGCCCTTCTATCAGATTGCTGTCAAAAGTTCGCACCCACTGCAGGTGATTGTACTCCGGCGCTCAACACAAGGGGCATGCTCCTGAGGACCTCGGGGTGTTCACTACGCGAACTTTTGACTGCCGAATGGAACCGGTTGCGAACCACCGGTGAGCACCCCGGTGGAATGATAGTATTCAAATTTTTTGCGACCACTCTTTGGAAATCAATCAGTTACGGAGATACTGCTACATTCTCATCGCTCGCTCATACATCTCAATGTATCTAGTTACTGCGTCTGCCCATCTGAATCGCGTGAAATAGGCGTTTCTCTGCATCCGAATCGCGGTTTCTGGGTTGGCTGTCACTGCTTCTCGTACTGCCCATACCAGATTGTTTAACAATTCGTCTCTATTCTTGCCATCGAATCCGTATCCCGTACCTTCGCTGCTATGATGCGTTCTGACTGTGTCGCATAGACCTCCCGTCCACCGGACTATTGGAGGTGTGGCATTTGCCATGGCTTGCAGTTGTGTTATTCCGCATGGTTCGTACGTGCTTGGCATGAGAAAGAAATCTGATGCGATGCTTATCTTCTCTGCCATTTCCCTATCAAATCCGCAAAATGAGACATAGTTCCCTCGCCGTGCTTGCCAGGTGATGCCTTTATAGTCTTTTGTCCCTTCGAATCTCTGGATGCCCATATTTGACAGGAATGACTCAAAGTGTGGCAATCCAGTCGCTAGTATCGCGACATTTATCCCGTTGCTCTCAAGTATGTGTTCAAGCGTGGACTTGCCTCGGACACTCTCTGTTAGCAATTGGAATTTCTGCTCGACTGCTCTTCCTACGAATCCCACAAGCACATCTTTGGGATTCTTGAAATATCCCGTCAGGCTCTTTTTTGCGGTAGACTTCTTCTCAAGCATCGTTACAAATCCTTCTTCTGTCGGTTCGCTTGAGTATTCGTATCCATTTATTATACCTACAAGTCGCCCCTCGTCGCGTAACTTTCTACAGATGCCTTGGAGTCCTGACCCGCCTTGGAAGAATCTTGAATCATCGGGAGTTTCAAGTATTTCCCTAGCATAAGTCTGGCTCACTGCGTTGGTCATATGCGAAAGTTCTAGTGCCAATTTCATTGGATTCACGCATTTTGTGAATGGACAGTAGAATAGGCCTCCAATGGGGCTATGTAATAGATTCTCCATTTCCCATCCCTGGATCCGATCTGTTGCTATGTTGCCTTGGTATCCGATGTTGTGGACGCTCATCACTCGCTTTTGGGGCATCTTATGGTTGAACATCATCCCAAACATGTATCCAGCCATCCAGTCGTTGCCATGGACTAGATCATATCCTTTCATCAAAGGTAGTAATGCTCGGGAAAAAAATGAGAATCGTCTTGCGTCATCTTTGAATGGGAAACTGTTGCTGTGCACATATGGTCCTTGTGTGAAATTTTCCGAATTTTCAAGTAGCATCACTGGCACTCCTTGGAGGTCACCATCCCATACCGTCACTTCTTTATTTTCTCGTTCATATGGAAATGTGTAGGCATCTCCCTGAGTTAGATCATGTTTTTTACGATCTACACAACCATATAGGGGGGTTGCTATTGTGACGTCCACTCCTGCTTGTTTCAGTGCAAGTGGCAATTCTCCTGCGACGTCTGCTACCCCTCCTGATTTGGAATATGGTTTGCATTCTGCGGCTACATAGAGTACTTTCATATTGATCCCCCCTCTGCATTGGCAAGTTTGCATAGGAAGTGAGAATTACGCTATAAACGTTTCTCTGTTTTGGCTGAAGCGAACCCTAATAGCTATCAAATAGATAACGAAATCCACCCCGAGGTTTCAACAAAACACATAGGAATAATTTGTTTTCACAAACCAAATTTCAGATTTTCCCATTCCACAGTTATGTCCCAATTAACCCCTTTCATCCTAATTTCTCAAGATTTTTCATTCCCAAACATTATCTCCCATCAATCCCTTCGATCCCTTCAATTATCTCCTTTTTCTCTGATTCCCAAGAAAATTTCTCCACCCTTTCCCCCTGATCAATTTCTTTCCGATTTTTCTCCAAGATAAACAAAAAAAAATATCTCAAGCGTCCAGATCGTGCAGTCCATCCATCTCGACCATAAAGCCGCATTCTCCGTCAGGTAGGTTTGGCGCATCGACCAATTTAGCGACACGTGAACCTTTCTTTCCCTTGCGCAGGTACACACGAAAAGTGCTGTTATGGCCTACAATATTCCCACCGATAGCTTCGGTTGGATCTCCGAAGAACTGGTCTGGTTTGGCCATGACCTGGTTTGTCACATACACGCACAGGTTATGCACGTCTGCCAGTT
>CAYHWL010000124.1:0-4406 GCA_964359785.1 uncultured Methanosarcinales archaeon
ATAATAAAAAGACTACTATTTAAAACATCCTAAAATTAATGTTATCTACTATAATCTGCTCTCAAGATCACAGACCAACCTCGCTACTGTCTTTGAATCTTCCTTAAACTTATCACCAGACAAAGAGCCATCATAGTGGCCGTAAGTCCCTATGATAGTGAAACTGCCAATCATCAGATCCTCTCTTTCAAGATGGATCAGGTCGTAACTTTTCGCCAAATCCGAAAACTGGTCGAGCTTGGACGCCAGCTCATTGTATGAAACACCTCTACGCATGATATGCCCAAACAAATCATGGTTGCCTAACACAAAAGCCATCGGGATGCCTGCCGTCTTGCGGAGGAACGCAAAAAGCCTATTGTGGAAGTGGAGCCCTTGGAAAAGCTCCGCATTATCCCCACAAAGTATCAGAGAGTCCAAACATTTTAGCATGCTCTTTAGAGCCTTCTCTTTGGACGTGTCTAGCTCTGGATCCATACCATAATGGAGATCCGATATGACACCTATCCTCATGATCATGAGAGATTATCGGATTTGAATATAAAGATACCTGATGATATACTATATATAGAAGAGGCGATGCATACCGCTTATGAGAGAAAGCGCAAGGATGATAATAATCGATAAAGACAAGATACTCCTCATGCATCGCGTGAAAGACGGGAAGGAGTACTATGTATTGCCTGGAGGAGGAATTGAAGAAGGGGAAACGCCCCTGATTGCGGTCGCGCGCGAGATAAAAGAAGAGACCAACTTGGATGTCGAGGTCGGGCCCCTGATGTGCAAGCTATCTGGAGATATGAGCGGAGAGAGGAAAGAACACTATTTTGTGGCCAAGAGTTTCTCTGGAGATTTAGCGCTTAGCGGACCTGAAAAGGAAAGACAGTCAGCTGATAATAAGTACAGCCTGGAGTGGATTCCGCTAGACCGACTGGGTGGACTCACGCTATACCCCGACGAGATAAAGAAGAAAATAATGGATGGTGAATGGAGCGGATGAAATCGATAAAAGAACTCAAGAATCCTGATATCGTGACCATAAACGGTGACAAGTACCAAGTCATAAACAACACCAGCCTCTGGCATCATGGGGACCGCGATGAGACGGAGATGGTGATTGAGCTAGTAAAAACAGGAGAAGGGGTGACGACGCCTAATTACCGACTGACCTATATCCTTGAAAAACCCTCCGCGATGAAGTTCTTCGTCTATGAAAAAGACGGATTCGAGGAGAGGAAATTAGAGAGCATCAAAATCTAGACAGCTTATCTCCCATACTTGATTATCTTCTTCCTCATTGTAGCCACAGACCTGCCAAACTTGCTGATGATCACAGAGTCATACATTGAGAGAGGCAAGGACAAGAACATGAAAGCATACCAGATATTCTCTGTAATCTCCGCGGCATCTCCATACGGAGTATCATCCAGAAAATGGTAGAATGTCATGCTGACCACGCCTATCAATACGACAAGGAAGAAAAATCCCTGCATGGAAAAAATCCTGCGGAAATCATCCTTGAGCAGATGCCGGATGACCTTGCCGGTATAGATCAGCAAGAATATGCCTATCACGGAGGCTATCGCTGATGAGATCTGAGCAACCAGCAGTATCGTATCCGCCTCAATATTCATTTGAACCAGAACTCCTTTGTCTGCAGAGCCGCCTCAAGAGCAGTCTTGTAGAAATAGAAGAAGGACACCATGATAATCACATGAGCAATCGATTCGAGCAATAACGCCACCGGATCACCATAGTATGCAGAAGACGCATCACCCCCTACATGGACCGCAAAGCCGAGATAAAGCATCAACATACCCAGAGCGCGAAATCCTAATAGGGCCTTGTGATCCCGAAAACCGTCTCTTTTCGCCTTGTATGCCAGGTAGATCGCGATAGCGCCCAAGACGACTGCGGCCAGCAAAAGATAGACCTTGTCCATGATGATTCCCTAAAAAAGGTGATATATAATGTTTGCTGTTCCCTACTTCTTGTGTTTACTGATCTTCGAGCGGATCTTCTCGACGGATCTTCCGAACTTGATTATCACAGAAGAATTGTAGAGCGCTATGGGCATCGAGAGAAACATGAATAGGAACCATCCATCATCCAAGATATCCGAATACCGTTCATAATAGGTGCCATCTACGACATGATAGACAGTCATGAGCATAACCCCAACCAAGGCCACCAAGAAAAAAATACCCTGCACGGAGAAGATCTTCCTAAAATCATCCTTGAGAAGATGCCTAAGGACATTCACAACATATCCCAGGATGACAATACCCATAATAGAAGTGATGACTGAAGAAACCTGCGCGATCGCCAAGATAGTGGAGAGATTCATCTGAACCAAAACTCCTTTGTCAGCAGTTTTGCCTGCAACGCTGTCTTATAAAAAAACACGAAAGAGACCAAAATGATGACGTGGGCGATCGACTCAAGCAACAGCTCGCCAGCCTCCCCATAATAAGGTTCCAATAGATCACCAAGGGTGTGGACTGAAAAACCGACATAGAGCAGGAGGATGCCCAAGGCACGATAAGACAATAGACTTCCATGATCCGAATAGCCATGGCGCTTGGCCATAAACCCATAATAGACTGTGACGCCGCCAAGAACCAAGGTGGATAGGAATAAAGTCATTTCATCCATAGAAACTTCATAAATTGAGGCTATATAATTGTTACTATCACCCGAAATTCGTCTTGATAAAAACAGCATATTTGTGATCATCTTTTTGGATGTGGCCCAGCCACCAATCGGCAAGGAATCTCTCCGCGTCAGTCACCAACACCTCGATGTCTCGCGATGAGAAATTATTCATAGAATATACTTTGCGGAATCGATCGCCAAAATCCTTATAATAAGCCCTAAACTTGTCATGGATGGCCTTGTGCTTGTCAAAATCAGGATACTTATGTTCTATCAGATATGCCTCCTCATAGTCAAGATGCTGGGTGATATACTTGCTCAAGAAATCAAGCGTCTTGCGCAAAGTGTTCATGTCCACACCAGATGAAAGCTCCTTCCTTAACTCCTCCAATGTATCTAAGAGCTTCTTGTGCTGACTGTCTATCTTCTCGTCATAGACAGACATCTTTTTCGTCCAAGCTATCTTCATAGGTATTCGCCTTGGGAAATGCAGGCATATGCCTTATTAATGCTTTCCATCAAGATCCTCTTCTGATATGACAGTGATACCATTGATTTTCAGGAGGGCCGCTGTGACTCCATCACCTTCCCTCAATGTCTTTGTGAAAGTGCCGTCGTAGATTCTCTGTGATCCGCATGAAGGGCTCCGCTGTTTCAAGATTGCCTCTTTGATACCAAGTAGGTTTGCGAGCTTCAATGTTTCCTGCGCGCCCAGCACGAAATACTTCGTGACATCTGTGCCGTCGCTCTCGAGGACCTTAGCTTTGTTGTCTATGACATCTTGTCCTGCGCCACCCACAATCTCCGCATCAGGTCTTGGAGTGGCTTGACCTCCTAATTGCTCAGGACAAACTGGGATAAGAGTCTCAACCTTCGCGAGGGCTAAAACCTTATCATTGGATTTTGTCTTGCCATCATAGCGGCATCTGACACCTAGTAGACAAGCACTGCAAAGTCGCATGACGATTAGGTCTGACATCAGAGTATTAAATGTTTCTTGCGATCCGCCGATTGATCATAGGGGTAAAATGATCCTTATAGCTGATCTGGAGGTCCTTGATACGCCAGTCTCTGCCAGTGACCTGTGTTCTGCACTTCTTTTTGTGACATGCGCAAACCCATTTAGCTATGTAGGCCTCATCAGCTGTGAAAAGAACGTAATCCACTGTGAGCTCTTCGCCTGCCTTGATTGGTCTTCTAGCTATCAGTGTGAAAGCATCTTTCATCCAGACATTCGGGTCACAGGAGTGATTGATAAAATAAGTGAGCTCATCACCACGCTCCTCTGCAACGAACAGATCATCATCTAGCTGGTATCGAAGTTTCCCTTGCGACTTTAGGATTTTTGCCTGCTCCATTTAGACATAATCACCACCCCATACCACCACAGTCTCTCCAGCCCTTATGTATTCTTTCGCGAACATACCGTGACCTTGGATTTGGGATGATCTCACCTCCACTTTCGAGCTGATGGAGGAGGATTGAGGCGGTCGCATGATATCGTGGCGGGACGGTGAAACTTATTAAGGTATCTGGTTCATTGACCGGTCTGCGCGGGCCGCGATGAGACTGCCAACGACAAACACCACTGAACTTATCAAAAATGCCGGAAGCCACGCATTGATGCCAATAGTGACATACCCAACAATCAATGCTATCGTGCTTAAGCTCATACTCCACAACGCGGCTGCCGGACTGGATCTTGCCCAGAAAAATCCGCCAATTATCGCAGGCATGAAATTGAGCGTCAA
>CAYHWL010000125.1:0-4383 GCA_964359785.1 uncultured Methanosarcinales archaeon
AGAATATAGATCAAAATCAAGAACCCCCTATCGACTAAAAACGCAAAAGTTCAAGGAATGCGTCGTGGAGACGCAATCGCACGGAGGAATTTGCGGTGAGGTAGTCTTTTAATCCCTTCCAATGCTCATTACGAGCCCTAGCATCATGTTCGGCTTCCGTCAGTTCAGCCAAGGATTTGTCATCACCATCCAAGATGAACGCGCGATACAATTGTGATTTCGCCCATGGCGGAAGAGTCTCTGGACCCCTAGCCTCTCCAAGCAGAGTCCCCCAGACCTTGACTGTGAACACCACCGGCTCTTTCATCAAGGGATTGAGATACGCGACACTCATGATCCAATAACTTTTGAGCGGATAATCCTTCGCAAGATCAAGGAAGTATCGCAGGCCATGCTCTTTGAGGACGCGACCCACGCGGTTCCCTGGCCATTCATCATGATTAGGGATGCCAAAACCGCTGTCATCGGCTATTACTGGACGGCAAAGGACTGACCCAGCTACCTTCGCCTTGTATTTCGCAACTTCCTCGACGCTGTGAGAATCCTCGCTGGTCTCGAATGGGACTTGGACCAGACCCACAAGATCTTTTAGAGATTGTCTTGACGTATTGAATTTGCCATCATTGCCTGTCGCGAAATAGAGGCTTGCATCCATCGGGACAGGATAACACTTTTTTATCCCATCTTTTATTCGAGTGATACTAAATTGCTTTTTCTTCTTGACGCCCAAAATCAGGTTACCGACCTCATCAGTCGCATCCGGAAGGAAGCCCCAGTTTCCCCTGCCATATAGATCATCACAGCCATTTGTGAAATCTTTTCTGAACGCTGACACGATACCAGGATAACCCACGATGAATCCATATTCCATAAGCACGAGAAGTCAAGAAGATATTATAAAATCTTTGAAAACAGTCATTCCACCGGTGTGCTCACCGGTGGTTCGCAACCGGTTCCATTCGGTAGTCAAAATTTCGCGTAGTGAGCACCCCGAGGTCCTCAGGAGCATGTCACCGGTGTTGAGCGCCGGAGTACAATCACCGGTGGTGGGTGCGAACTTTTGACAAAGAAAAAACTATTCAATCATCTCAATCTCGATGTTGAGGCCTTCTGGTATAGGTACACGCATGACCAATCTTAGGGCACGTTCATCCATGCCAAGATCGATCAATCTCTTGTGGACACGCATCTCGTAGCGCTCCCAAGTAGCAGTGCCATTACCGCATGGACCTTTACGTGTCGTGATCTTCATCTTCTTTGTGGGAAGAGGAATCGGTCCGCGCATGTCCACGCCAGTCTTATCAGAAATGTCCTTGATGAAGTCACAGGTCTGATTAATCTTGTTGATGTCAATCGATGCCAGTTTTATCCTTGCTTTTGCCATTTTTGACCTGCGACATGACGACGCTTTCCTGGTCGCCATGAATGTTAATCAAATGAAAATAAAAAAATTTACTTGCCCATCTCTTTCTTGACTAGGTCCGTCACCATACCTGCGGCGACAGTCGAACCTGAGTCACGAACTGCGAAGCGGGACATCTGAGGGATCTCAGACTGCTTCTCGATGCAAAGAGGCTGCATAGGCTTGAATTTCACCATGGCGACATCGCCGTTCTTGATGAAGTCAGGCTTCTCAGCAAGCTTCTCACCAGTCGCTGGGTTGACGGTGTACATGATCTCTGTGACCTGACACGCAACCTGCGCTGTGTGCACGTGGAAGACTGGTGTGTAACCGATCGTGATGACGGTTGGATGGTTGAGCACCACTATACGCGCAGTGAACTCGCTTGCGACAGTAGGGACATTGTCTAGGTGACCCAAGACATCTCCTCTAGTGATGTCGTTCTTCGCTATACCACGGACGTTGAATCCAACGTTGTCTCCTGGTTCGGCGCTTGTCAACTGTTCATGATGCATCTCGATTGTCTTGACATCACCAGTGACTCCCTTGCCTTCACGGCCTGGGACTACGATGATCTTATCGCCGACTTTCATGATTCCAGTCTCGACACGGCCAACTGGCACGACGCCGATCCCAGTGATGTTATACACATCCTGAAGAGGAAGGCGCAGCGGCAGGTTGGTAGGCTTCTCTGGAGGGTTCAATAGGTCCATAGCCTCTAAGAGGGTTGGTCCCTTGTACCATGGCATCTTGTCAGATTTCTTGACGATGTTCTCTCCAAGGTATGAAGCCACTGGGATGAACTGGATCTTGGTTGGGTCGTAACCGACGCTCTTGAGCACCTTTCCGACCTCTTCCTTGACTTCGTTGAATCTCTTCTCTTCGAACTTTGGGACATCCATCTTGTTGACCGCTATGATAAGCTGTCCGACTCCCTGCGTCTTTGCAAGGAAGATGTGCTCTTTGGTCTGTGCCATGACTCCATCAGGAGCGGCAACGACAAGGACACCACAGTCAGCCTGTGAGGCGCCTGTGATC
Organism: uncultured Methanosarcinales archaeon; assembly: GCA_964359785.1. Taxonomy (GTDB): domain Archaea; phylum Nanobdellota; class Nanobdellia; order Woesearchaeales; family JAGWAF01; genus JACQSU01. The sequence goes on from CAYHWL010000125.1 coordinate 2,441, forward strand.
ATGTTCTTGATAAAGTCCTTGTGTCCAGGAGCATCGATGACGGTGAAGTAGTACTTTGGCGTCTCGAATCTCTTATGGGCAAGATCGATTGTGACTCCACGTTCCTGTTCTTCCTTGAGCGTGTCCATGGTGTAGGCGAACTCGAAACCAGCTTTACCTAGTTCGGCTGCCCTTTCCTTGAGCTTCCTCATCGTCTGCTCGTCGATCGCACCTGCGTCGAAGAGAAGACGACCGACAGTTGTGCTTTTACCGTGGTCAACGTGTCCGATGAACACGATGTTGATATGTGTCTTACCCTTTGCCATTGTAGCTTTCCTCCTAACTTTTACGTGAAACTTGAGTTTTACCGTCGACAAATCGACGATGTGTTGTGAAAACGGAGGGGCTTTATAAATGTATTGTTTCGGATGGGCTTGCCGATTATCGGTGAGAAAAGAAAGAAAAAACAAAAAAAGAAGAATCCCTTATGCTCCAAGCATACCAGCCGTGAGGCCTTTGCGCTTGATGATAATACCTATCACCTTTGGCGCAAGTTCAGATGGCATACGTTCGAAGTTCTGGTCGACAAGAGAGGACGTTCCCCTGCCGGCTGTAGCGCTTCTAAGGTCGCTTGACCATCCAAGCATCTCCCCCACTGGAAGCTTCGCCTTGACGTTGGTGTGCGAACCCACTTCGTTTATCTCGAGGATCTGACCACGCTTGTTCATGACAAGCTTTGTGATCTCACCGGTAAACTCGATTGGAGCCTCGATAAGGTGCGTCTGCATCGGTTCGAAAAGGATCGGGTTCGCGTTCATTATCGCAAGCTTGATACCTTCACGGACACCAGGGTAGACCTGAGCTGGACCACGGTGGATGGTATCCTCGTGAAGCCCCGCGTCGACTAGCGTCACTTTGAGACCAAAACATGGCTCTCTGGCAAGAGGGCCGCCGTCACAGACCTGCTCCCAACCGTCTATCACCAGAGGAAGGGTCTCTGAAAGCTGGACGTTACCACGGGTCTGATCAAAGAAGATGTTTCCTTTGTAGACCGCGCGGAGAGCTAGCGCATCGTCGTTAGAATAACCTACATCGACAAGCATATCCCTTATCTTCATGTCCTTCTTCTTGATCCTGCCTTCCGAGAGGTTGCCATTCTTGATAAGCTCTATTATGGCAGGCTCGATAGGCTCGACAACGAAGATGAACTTGTTATGCCTGTTTGGCGACTTACCTTCGACTTCCGGGGATTTCTTTCCGACCGTCTCACGGTAAGTGACAATAGGCGGACTCGTCTTTATCTGCACGTTCTTCTCGGATGTGATGCGGTTCTCGATTATCTCAAGATGCAGCTCACCCATACCGTGCATAAGACATTCGCCGGTCTCCTGATTGACCTCGATCTTGATTGATGGATCTTCCTTTCCGACCTTTCTTAAGACCTCGATAAGTTTCGAGAGGTCCTGCGCTTTGGCCGCGGTGATAGCCTTTGTGATGACCGGATCAAAGATGTGTTTTAGCTCCTCGAATGGCTGGTCTGGCTCCTCGGTGATCGTCTCACCAGCAAAACCGCTCACTCCACCGATGGCAAGGACGTTTCCGCCTGGAAGCTCGCCTGCAAGTTCAGGCTTGATCCCCTGGTAGATGAAGACCTGACCAATCCTTTGGCTTGTCTTTGCCATGTTGAAATAGTAGACCTGACCTTCCCTGATAGTACCAGAGTATAGACGGCCAGCACAGATCTCCCTTCCCGATTTTGGCTCGATTAGCACACGCGTGATGACAAAAGCTACCTTGCCTTGCGCATCACAGCTCATCAAGGACTTTCCTAAAGGAGACTCTGGGTCTCCCCTCCAGATCTTTGGGATACGATACTTCTGCGCCTGGACTGGATCAGGCAAGTGCTTGATGACCATATCCAAGATGACTTCGTTTAGAGGAGCATTCTTCCAGACCCAATCCTT
>CAYHWL010000126.1:0-4358 GCA_964359785.1 uncultured Methanosarcinales archaeon
TCTTTACAGCGCGATAGCCCTCTTAGTCCTCATCTCTCTATACGATATGTATGCTGTCTGGAAATCCAAGCACATGATTGAACTTGCGCATTTCCAGTCTAGTCAGAAGATGTTCGCGGGTCTTTTCATCCCTTATTCTATGCCCAAAAAGGCGCAGACAAAGGTCCATTTCAAGGCATCTGCTGGTCTTGCCCCTCCTCCAAAGGTGGGCGGTGTGAGAAATGCAGTCCTGGGTGGTGGAGATGTCGGTTTCCCCCTCATCTTTTGCGGTGTGGTCATGAAGACTTTTGGTCTGATCCAAGCTTACTCGATAATCCCGTTCACCGCGATAGCGCTCTATATACTCTTTATCCAGGGTGAAAATGACAAATTTTACCCTGCCATGCCTCCTGTCACAGCTGGCTGCCTAGTCGGCCTCATCTTTGTGATGCTGGCGTTCTAAGATTGATGGACGGTTTTATATTCATCTTACATCTTCCCACCCCATGCGCATTTTAGTCTATCACGGATCACCGGAATCTGGTCTAATTGAACAAGTCAAACTTGAGTTCCAACCCACTGTCGAGCTCAGGCTTGATGCTGAATCTCCTAAGATTGTTTGCAGGGCTCTGACTCTCGAAAATGTGTTGAGCAGGGCATGTACAATAAGGGATAGTTACAGTGAGGTTGATGTCAAGGGATGTACTCTCACCACAAAAGAAATTCGTGAACCTGGCTCTTATCATTTTAAGAAGGGGGATGTCGCGTGTCTGGACGTGGATGGAAAGACGATCAAAGGAGATATCCGACGATGGTCAGATCTATGTGAAGTGAAGATTGCCTGCAAAAACAGCGGTCTGGATATTATTCTGAAGAAAGATCGTTGTGCTGATCTATTGTTGTATCATAATGCATTAGGGTTCAATATGGAATCCGATGGGAATTATCTGGGTTCTCTAAATTATGATAAAGGGTTATGGATCGCGCCAAATAGACCTATCCTCGTCCGTTCAGGTGGCATAGTTGAAGTATATGAGTCTGGAAAAAAGACAGTTTTTATAGAAGATAGATCGTCCACTGAAAAACGCCAAGTCACAAACACTGCAACTGTCCTCCTGCTTCCTGGGTCCTTGCTCTCATCAAGTTCAGATATTTCCAGGGGTTTCTATGACATGGGCAGCAAGGCATTAAAAGTGGATTATCTCCTGCTAAAATGACCCCAAGGACCAGTCGACGAAGTCTTCCATCATCTTTAAGAAGCTATCGGATGGCTTTCCCTAATCCATTTAAATCCAGAATAATTACTACTGCTATGTGACTAATAGTCAATCACATATCGCTTTCGTGGAGGAGAACAGAATGGATGGAAAGGAGATAAGTATTGGAATCATTGGTCTGGGTTATATGGGAGTTCATCATTTGAAAATACTCAACGCGATGATAAAGGATGGTTTCCTCAAGAACGCGAGATTGTCCATGGTATGTGATGTTGATAAATCTCAAGTAGAGCTCATCTCTCAAAAATATAGTATTCCATCGGCCGTGAATCCCCACCACGTCCTTGATGATCCTTCTGTCAACACGATATTCATCGCTAGTCCTACAAAATATCATAAGGAGCAGGCATTGCATGCTATACAGAAAGGTATGGCTGTTTACTGCGAGAAACCTCTGACCTTGACAGATTCAGATTCCTTGGAACTGACTGATAAGGTGAGATCGTCAGGAGTTCAAAACCAGGTTGGCCTAGTCCTTAGACACTCTCCAAGCTGTGATTTCATCAAGCGGATGATTGATTCCAAAGAATTAGGAGACCTCCTATACGTTAATTACAGACACGATGCTAGCGTCCCGATTGATGGTGTTTATAGAGGAGATTGGAAATTGGATCGGAAAGTGAGTGGAGGCGGTATCCTCAAAGAGGCATGTGTCCATGATCTTGATTTGATCAAACATCTTTTTGGTAACTATGTGCCTAAGGATGTGGATGTGACCGAGATCAGGGACATCGACACATTTGTCAGCGCTAGTTTCATGTTGGATGGGGGCCAGAAGGTCTCATTCAATACATTGTGGCACAATAATATCGGCCGAGGCACGTCTAGAAGGATAGAGGTATTCTGCGATAAGGGATACATATTCGCCGATGATTTCATGTTCGATGGACAGATAACCTATAAGAAGGCTGGGCAAGACCCAATCATCATGGATCGTAAGGCTCTCTTTGATAGATATATCCAGAACAAAGGCATCGACCCAAAGATCAAGACCTATCGGATGTCCTATTCGAGTCTAGCTGATCACGCGTTCATCTCCTGTGTTCAGGAAGACAAGCCTTGCTCACCAGGTTTTGATGCAGCATGCGAAGCCGATAGTATGTGTGACAAGATTTATAGTTCAAAAAGGAAGTGAATGTCCATGAAAGATGTGTTGGTTATCGATTACACTGAATTAGATTGGCCTTGGCTGGGTATAAAAACAAACGAAGGTCATGCGATCTATGAGTTAGTCAAAAGATCCGGATTGGATCATCTTGTGATCAGCACAGGTTTCATGCACAATAGATATGATTGCTGTCCATACTCCAAGAACAGAGTATGGTTTGACCAATCAGCCAATCCAAGATATCCAGGAAAAGCACAGGTGATATGTCCTGGCCTCAAGGATCACCAAGAAAGTTTTGATTTCGAAAAGAATTGGTTCAAACCAGGATTCTTGGAATCCAAACTTAGCGAGTACGGTTATATTATCTTGAATCTTCATTCATTGGATCCAAGGCATGTCAAGATGTATGAATCGTTTGAAGAATTGGACAGATCCAGGATAAAAGTGAATTTTAACCTCTACACTCCTCGTTTGACTAGGCTTTATTCAGATGCAAAAATATCCGATTTCGAAAAGGTTTTCAAACTGGCTGACAATTGTACTTTTTTCTTTGATCCTCGATTCGCTTCATTTGAGGTCCCACAAGGTAAGGCCAACAGAATCCACACTGGAGTAGATGAGAAGGCCTATGATTTGAGCGGACCACAAGGAAAAGGCTTGCAGATTGTGAGCTCCATCAATTATGATGAAAGGATCACCTATCCTTATCAGCTGTGTTCCATCGCCGCTTACGTGACCCACAATAAGGGATCCTACGCTCTTATTGATGAAGGTTTCGAAGGAAGCTCTGAATATGTCAATCTTAGGTCTGATTTTCAGCAGACTGGGCAACTTAGGCGGATAGGTAGCCATCCGGGATATATCATGTCCACTGACCCTTCCCAAAGCCCATTTTTTGGCAAGCATGTATTCTTGGAGCCATATCCTACCCCCGAACTTAGCGTATTGGCTGTCATGGCTTTGATGTCAGGTGTCCCTGTGATCTATCCCACTGGTCATGGAGATGGTCAAGTGCTGGATGATTCAAACTCATGTTCATTCGAATCCGCTAGCTACAATCCGTTTGGAAGATGGGATGATATTGTTGGGGGGAGGATCTACCAAAACTGTATAGATTCTCTCAAAGAGTTTAACACGTCAAGATTTGATCAGGGCAATATAAGACAAAGGATGCTAGACAGAGGTTATACTGCCAAGAAAATGGTGAATGAGATGGATAGATCGCTTCTTGGATTGATCAAATGATTTTGAGGGACTATTTGTTATAGCCCAACCATTGGAATGTGCCTATTGTTTAGGTTTACGGCATAGCGACAGGAGGGGGCGAACTTGCCGCATATAGGGCCTCTTCAGATGTCATCGCATTCAGCGCATTGATTGGAGAGAAATCTGTGAGGAAATGTTCATATGTTCTCTGTTTGTTTGTTTTTATAGGGGCAGGATCATCCTTTAGCCCCTCGCCTTTTTCTATCATCGAAGCGTATTTCATTATGGCCTCGACATAAGTGTCAGCTTCTATGGACTCTGGCGATTTTATGCTGGTCACCGGGAAAGATTGCTCGGCTTTAAGCTTCTTCTCTCCTCTGATGATAGTATATTTTATGCCTCCTGCCGAAAATTTCATTGGCGAACGTTTCTCCTCATCTGTGATTGGAGTATGGGGTTTTATCAAGGTAGTATAGACTTCCATATCTGTCTTGCCATCAAGGAAAACCGTCTCACTGGATATACCATCGCTTAGGCTCAATTGATGTATGCCTGCTGCCCGTAATCCTGCGATTGCTTTGGTGACTAACTTCTCTCCAGGTTCCTCCCACCTGTAGATTATCTTATTTGCTTCCTTGAACACTCTCTTCACCAGGGTATCATGGTTCTCATCTACGATTGTGGGCATCCCGGACAGTCTGGATGCTATCTCAAAGCAGTTCGCTTCGCCTGCTTCTATAGTAAGTGACATAACTTTTTAGACAGATTTATATTGTCCATTCATCTTA
>CAYHWL010000127.1:0-4356 GCA_964359785.1 uncultured Methanosarcinales archaeon
GACTGGCTGAGTTACAATGATATTAGTGTGGCTGCATTAGGCCGATATCGGACAATCCTCTTCATCATCAAGGTATCGTCCTCTAAAGCCATCTAAAAAATATTAACATGAGGACTTTTCGGATATGCAAAATAAAATAATTAGCGCAATGCGAATTGAAAATTTATGGTCCAGATTCGGTCCAGCAAAACTCGCACTTTTCGATAACTACTGAGAATTAAAGAGAAAAAACAGAGTTGGTGCCCCTTAGTGGACGATTATCGAACTGCGGTGCTTGAGGCCCTGTCCCAAGGAGTTGATTTTTAGTTGAATTGACTACACCCCTTAGCGGCAGTCTCGAACCAAGGAATTATCCTAAATTATTTGTGATGAAGGGATCTTTCTTCGATACTGGAATTTCATCATGACGAACAACCCTTATTTCATAATTGGGGTAGTTCCCACTTTTTATCAGCGCCACAAATTCACTCTTTTTCATAAGCTGATTCTTTTTCAAATCAAAAAATATCCGATTTTTACCATTTTTATTTTCATCAAGAACAATTACTACTCCTGCCATGTCTCCGCTTATTTCGCTAGCACCGACATATTTTCTTGTATCAGTATCCGGATCAATGATGAGTTCTCCTTTTTTTAGCGCCTTCAGCAAATTCTTAAATAGCTCCTTTCTAGTTTTGGCCTTTTTCCCATATTTCCGCCCAACAGCATTGTTCCAAAGGTCCATATTGGTCGAATTTTTAGAGTTAGAAGAAGATATTCCACCTACTGGAAAAGTCTCGTTCAATCTTCCAAAAATATCTGAAGCTGTTTCACTATATTCTTGTGTAAAGACGCCACTTACATAAGCATGTCTTAAGGCATCCACATCATTATCGTCCAATCCTTCGACAAATTCATTAATCGATCCATCGGCATTCTTCGGCAACTTTCTCAGTAGCTTATCAATAAGCTTGTATGCTTCTTTTCTAGCTTCGGCCTTAAGCGCAAATGGGTCCCATTTCATTTTTTTTCCATGGATTTAGTCTTATATAAAAATAAACGTTCACAATTATTACGACAAAAAAGGCAGGGATAAAATAAAGGCCTGCTATTATGGGTGTAATCGTGACTGACGGAATAAAAAAGAGAGTTGATAGTTTTTTATATGTCCTTGCAATATCTAGGGAGATAAATGCAATCCCCACATTACAAACGATTGCTATAAACAATATTTTAGCAAGTAAGAACGGCGTTAACCTAAAAGGATCAAGAGGAAAATAGATCATGCAATGAACATATAAAAAGGCCAAACCAAGCGCCATTGCACACGTGATATACTGAAAACGAACCTTTTTCAACGCATTCATGTTTTCTTTTTCCTCTTCATTTCAAGCTGCAAATAATTTTCACGGGTAATCACACTGCGCCCCAATTCTTTTTCTGTATCCTTTCGGGCCTTCCCCGCAACACGCCCGCCACGCTTAGCAACTTTTTTATTTTTCTCAAAGGTCTCTGGCTTTTCCTTCTTTGATATTTCGGTTGTGACCTTTTCTCCAAGCATGGTAAAAATCAGTTCAAGATCAGTCATGTGATCACGAAGATTTTCATTCTTTTTGCTTAGACCTTTCATATTTTTATATTCAGAAGGAGTCATGCCAAAAGTTGCTTTCGAAATTTCAGAGGTCAAAATTGCAAAATCTCGCTCATTCTCAACTCCTCTCTCCTGCCATTCATCAGTCAAATTTTGTCGAATAGCAATCCCACGCAAACGTTTATCAATCCAATCCTTGGGATAACCTTTTTGTTAATAAAGCTCTTTCATGCGCTCTTGGGCCAATTCTGGATTTTCAATTTCCTGAATTCTTTCATAACCGACTTGAGCTAGCCACATCTTGAAGGGTTCTGCTTTAGAAGATGGGATAGATTGAATAATGCGAAACATCCCTTGAGTATTTGCACAGTCAGTTTCACGCAATTTTCCGTCAGGGGCCTCCAATTTCAAACCGTGACAATTTGTCACGACTTGACTTCCTTCTTGGATTAGACGCTGCTTCAATTTTCGCCAATATGCGCCTGCGTCTGCACTGTCGGTTAATGCATTAACTACATCGACAACCGAGAACCACCACTCACTACCTAACCATGTGCGTCGAATTTTCTTGCTTTCAAAAACTATAATTTTGCTCGATTTATCCACCTTAAGACCCCATAAAATCCAGGAATTACAAGAATACTAAAGTAGGTGAGTAATGAAAATTGAAATAAGAGACGCACAACAGACTGTTCAAAAATGAAACAGGAGATATTAATAGATTATTAGTGGTGCCCAGGAGAGGAAACCAAAACGACTTTTTTGTAAAATTTTTTTAACAAAAATTTTCGGCTTTGTTTTTAGAGATTTAGCTTTGATTCTGACCAGTTAATGAAGTTTTTTAAATCATGAACCGAGGTTTGGACTGTTATCCGTTGCTGCCTTTTTTGAGGCATTTTCATGTGGCCTAGTACACTTTTAGTACACATTTTAAAAATGCATGATTAGGACACAACCCAATCAATGAATCTTAATCGAAAGCTTTTTCCCCAAAGCATTAGCGATTTTAACCAGAGTGGAAACTTGAAAATCTTTTTTCCCATTTAAAAAGTTTGAGACTGTGGCCTTGTTCAAATTCTTATCCCAGCAGTCCACCCTGTAAAAGAGCCTCTTACCAATTTTACTTTCAGTGTTATCTTATTTAATGGTTAGGTCTGACTGCCATTAATTCTGTGCAATTTGGCCTATCCTGATTCTTGTATCCAGGCCGTTTTAACAATCTCAACCTTTCCAACATCTAGAATTTAATAGTCCAAGAATTTTTTTTAGGGTTTTACGCTATATAGTCTGGGGTGAATTATAATCGTGCTAATAATTCAGAGTCTCTTCACCTGGCCGGAGGAATATCCCTCGTAAGTATCTGGCCTGTGGTTGTACGTATGCTGGAGGAGTCCTATGAAACACAAAAGCGCGTGTGCTTTCTCGTGCCTGCTTTTAATGATTCTTCTCTTGCCTTCCTGTAATAGCGGAGGCGGTGGAGCGGGAAACAGTGGTGGCAAATCTTCTGATCAAAGTGCTAAGATTTCCTCATCAGCGATCCAGACCAACTCATCTGTGCAAGCACAAGTGCAAAATAATATCACGGAAGTTAACCAAGCAATCTCCTCTGATACTTCAGAAGCGGCGCAACCCGCTCCACCTGAAGAGTTTTTGGCCATAAACAATGAACTCACGCTAACTGAAGATGAGCTTGCTCTCCTCTCATCCATGCAAGAGGAGGAGTGAGATGAAAAAAACTATTTTTCCACTGCTTTTTCTCCTTGCCGTGCCCTATGGTGAAGCCATATCTCACGGCACCCATGTTGAAGGGCCTCGAAAGGGCTTTCATATTGAACCAAAGTTACCAACACCTAAAGTCGCAGGCGAAACGGCGGTTTTAGAAGGGAACTTTTGTGTCTGGCATGTCGTAGGCAGCATTAACAAAAATCCAAAATGTCGAAAAGTTAAAGATAATGAATTTGAAACTCACGCTTACTGGCCTGACCCTTTTCATGCGGTCGAAATTGATATTAATAAAAAATCTGGCGGCCGGGAATATAGTTATCGCTTCACGACACCTGAAATTAAAAGTGGTGATGTGAATACGCTCACACTGCTCATTGAATCCAAGGGACGCCATCACAGCAATATCATACATCTTATGCGCTTTAAAGCTCGCCTAGATCGGCGAATTTCCCACTATGAAGATCACAGAGAAAAGATGATTAAGCGCGGGGAACCCGCAGAAGTCATTGCCAAATTTGACTTACACATCAACCAATACATCTCGGTCAGAACTAAAGTGCAGACCGCATTGGACGCTCGCCCTGAGCTACTCGCCAGGGCAGAGATGCCAGTTCAGGTGGGTAATAATATCGCCGCTCCATTTATTACTTCCTCAATTTTTGATGGATACAGATTGTCCCTTGATGCGAGAGTTGGATCATTAATTGAAGGCGAGCGCTCTCAAATTGTGGCATCCGTTTCCGATCTGTCTTTTAAAGATATCAAGATGCCAAGCTTTGCAGACTCTGTTCCTGAAGACGATGATGATCAAGCTAATGACAGCAAAAAATTCTATTATCAGGTGCTCCTTGATAATCAAGCCATTTTTGAAAGTACTCCGGCACCGTTCCCTTTTGGAGCAACACTGTCGCACAGTTTTGAAACTCATGCACTTACGCCGGATAATTTTCCAAACCTTGTGCTTAAATTTATAAAATATGAGGTGAAAGACGATGGCACGATTAAAACTGCCGAATTTCCAATATGGGTACCAGGATATTTCCTGAAAGGGGACCGGCCCG
>CAYHWL010000128.1:0-4353 GCA_964359785.1 uncultured Methanosarcinales archaeon
ATTCGTGAGAATTTGTAACGATATTTCGGAAACGCTCTTCGGATTTCTTGAGTAATACTTCATTCTTAATACGGTCTGAAATGCCGGTGCATAAAAAAATTATCGTTTCATTTTCGTCTTCTCCAATTATTCCAATTTTAACATCATAGTATTCGGCAATACTTTCATCTTCGCCAATTTGAAATTGTTCTCTCCAAATTTTAGAGATTTTAATTTCCTTTAATAGTTTTTCGAAATAATTATCATTAAGAGTTGGAAAAATTTTACCGATATTTTTTCCATAAACTTCACTTCGAGTTAACCCGAAAAGTTTAGCTGCAGATTCATTCCAGAAAGTGATCTTACCGTTCTTGTTTGTCCCGATAAGACCGTCCATCACCGTGGCAGTTATCTGCTGGTATTTTGTTAGTTCATTTATCTCTTCTTCCGACAAGCCAACATGTTCGGAATCTTTACTCAAATCTTTTAACAAAAGAACAACCCAATGAACCTCGTCTCCATTATCACTGAATGGTATGAGTGTGATACGGGCATTAATTTCTCTTTGATTTCGTATAAAGGGAATTTGTGTTGTAACTACTTTATTTGAGGAGACTACGTTCTCTAACAGTTTCTTAAATAGAATTGATGAGAGATTTGGAGAAAGATTTTTCTTACCGGTATCTTTTTCAAATATAAAATCATATTTCTCCGCCTCAGAAGATTGCATTATTTTAATAGAACCTTCTCTATCGGTAACTAAATAAAAATCGCTTATCGTTCCTAGAAATTTTTGGAAATCATCTGTTTGAATCAAAGAAGTATAAGATTTTTTCGGACTGCTTTTAAAATCTTCAAGAACTAAAACACCGCCTGTATATTCTCCGTCAAGAACTACAGGAGCTCCTTTAAGAAGAATTGAATATTTTCCACCGCTTAATGTTTGTGTGGAAATAATTTCTCTTTCAAATGCTTGACCATTTTTTACTAAAGTTAGATCATCACGAATATCTGCATCGCTAAATAGTCTGTTCTCAAAAATACTTTTCCCGATTAGATCCTCGGGTATTTCACCCATAACCCCGCTGAATTGGAAAAAGGTTGTATTAACAAATTTAATTTTCCAATCGCGTTGAAATATTAATATTCCTACTGGAGTAAATTCAAGAATTTCTCTAAAAGAAAATTCCGACCTGGTCTTTTCAAAAGTTTTATCGAGTGATGTTGACATTAAATTAATCTCAAACTATATGTGTTATTAATTTATGAAATAGAGAGACTAAATTAAATAAGAAAGGATAAGGTTTTTAACTAATCATTATCGTACCGCTTCTTTTAATTGGAAGCGATACTGTCGGTATTATCTAAAATTTATTAGGTCCGGAGTTTTGTATTTCCTCTGAAGCATCTGCTTCAAATGATTTAAAATTATTATGAAACATATTTGCCAGATTTTTTGCAGTTTCATCATACTTAGCTTTATCAGCCCAAGTATTACGCGGATTTAATATTTCATCGGGTATACCATTTACTTTTATTGGAACTTGTAATCCGAATATAGAATCGGTAACTGTTTCAACATTATCGAGTTCTCCGTTAAGTGCGGCATTCAGCATAGTCCTGGTATATGATATTTTCATACGAGTTCCTTCACCATATTTTCCACCTGTCCATCCGGTATTTACAAGCCAGCATTTAGCTTTATGTTTATGGATTTTCTCACCAAGCAATTTTGCATAAACAGAAGGCTGCAAAACCATAAATGGTGCACCGAAACATGTACTGAAAGTTGCTTTAGGTTCAGTTATGCCTTTTTCTGTACCGGCTACCTTGGCTGTATATCCTGAAAGGAAATGATACATCGCCTGGTTGGCTGATAATTTTGCAATTGGAGGTAATACTCCAAAAGCATCCGCTGTTAGCATAACAATATTTTTTGGATGTCCTGCGATGCCTGACGGAATTATGTTCTTAATATAATATATCGGATAAGCTGCGCGAGTGTTTTCAGTAAGAGAATCGTCATCTAAATTAAGTACACGCGACTGTATCTCCATCGCAACATTTTCAAGAACAGTTCCAAACCGATGAGTTGTTGCATATATATCGGGTTCAGCAGTAGGTGATAAATTAATTACCTTTGCATAACATCCGCCTTCATAATTAAATACACCTTGATCACTCCATCCGTGTTCATCATCACCAATTAATTTTCTTTTGGGATCAGCCGAAAGAGTTGTTTTGCCGGTACCGCTTAATCCAAACAAAATGGCAACATCTCCGGCTTCACCAACGTTAGCAGAACAATGCATAGACATTACATTTCTAAGCGGCATTAGATAATTCATAACGGTAAAGATCGATTTTTTTATTTCACCCGCGTAACTTGTTCCACCAATCAAGATCAATTTTTTTTCAAAATTTAGAATTATAAACAATCCTGAGTTAGTTCCATCGAACTCCGGATCTGCTTGAAAATACGGCATATTAATAACTGTAAACTCGGGATGATGATGTTTTAAATCATCTGTTGCCGGATCTATAAATAAATTTTTAGAAAACAAATTATGCCATGCCGTTTCCGTTATTATCCTAATCGGCAAACGAAAATCCGGATCTGTTCCGGCATATGCGTCGAACACATATAAATCTTTATTCTGCATATATACCAGCATGTGATTATGGATTCGATTAAAATATTTTTCTTCTATCGGTTTATTAATTTTACCCCACCAAATATTTTTTTCACTAGCTGCTGCACGCACAATAAATTTATCATTAGGGCTTCGTCCGGTATGCTGACCTGTTCTTACTACTAATGGTCCGTCTTCCGCAACAAGAGCTTCTCTTCTTCTAACAGCTTGTTCATATAAGGCAGGCGTACTTAAACCGTAAAATAAATTGTTTATGTTGTGAATACCTTGATCGGAAAGTTGCTGCCATATTTCCAGTTTTGTTTTCATTAATACTCCTTCATTTGAATACGGTATCTTTTGAGAGAACTAAACTAAGAATTCATCGAATGGCAAGCAAAGGAATTTTGTTTGAGGATGAATGGAATGAGGATGAATGGAACCTAAATAAATTTATAAATCTCGTTCAATATTTTTGATGTAGCGCCGGTATTTTCTTTCACATAATCAGCACAAATATTTCCTAAACTCAATCTTAGTTTTTCATTTGTGAATATTTTTCTGAGGTTTTTATATGCTTCTTTTTTATTTCTTACAACAATCCCACCGCCGATTTCGGCCAGTTTAATTGCTTCCTGGCTGTTTTCATATTTCGGTCCGAACAAAATCGGTATTCCATATACAGCCGGTTCTAAAATATTGTGAACACCTTGCTTAAAACTCCCGCCCACATAAGCAGCATGTGCATAAGTATATAGTGTAAGAAGTATTCCTATCGAATCTATTATAATTACACGTTCACCTTTATAATTGTTTAAATAAGAAAATCGGATTGAATCGAATTTGCCCATAAGAGTTTGTTCTGTAGATTCAATATGTAATTCCGTCGGCTCATGCGGTACAATTATCGTTATAATGTTAGGATCATATTCCATAAGTTTTATTAAAGCAGGAAGCATAACTTCTTCGTCACTTTCCCATGAACTGCCCATAACAAAAACTTTTTTGTCTTTAAAAAATCCATCCTTAAAAAGTTTTTTTTCTTTTGCTTGAAGACTTTTTTGATAAACACGGTCAAATCTTGTGTCTCCCACAGCTTTAATTTTATCTCCATTGATATTGAACTCTTTGAAATTTTCTTCATCGCTATTTGAAACTGCTAATATTCTGGTTACATAAGAATAAAGCGCTTTGTGAAAACTTTTTGAAATAATCCATTTGCGAGGAGTGTTAGACCGCATAGTTGCATCAACTATAAAACTCGGGATTTTTTTCTTTTCGAGTTTCCATATCATGTTTGGCCAAATATCATATCTCATAAAGACTGCTAAATTTGGTCTTACAAGATTTAGAAATCGGCTTGTCATAATTGGAGTATCATAAGGGAAGTATGCAATTATATCGGCGTGCGGATACTTTAGAGAATTATTATAACCTGACGGTGAAAAGAATGTAACAATAACATTTATATTATTTTCAGCACGTAATTTTTCAATTATAGGTTTAGCTTGTTCAAATTCTCCCATAGAAGAAGAATGAAACCAAATCATTTTTTTCCGGCGGTCAATTCCGGCAAGATCAATAATTAAATTTTCAAATAACTTTTTTCTTCCCTCAATTCCTATTTTAATTTTTTTTTTAAAAAATTGAGCAGTAAACAGAAATAATTTTACAAGAGGAATAACAATACCGTTATAGAAAAGATACCAGATGTTTTTCATAAACCTATAAGAAAGATTTT
>CAYHWL010000129.1:0-4303 GCA_964359785.1 uncultured Methanosarcinales archaeon
TGAGGGGATAGTCCCTTAGTGGGTGCGAGGGTTCGAATCCCTTCCCCCGCATATACCAAACGAACATGAGAACTGGACCAACAAACCAACACCTGCAAGCGCTCATCGCGCATCTCAAACGCGAGAGCTACGCACACGACGCGCCAATCTGGCATCGGATCGCGTGTGACCTAGAGAAACCTACACGCCAACGCAGGGCAGTCAATTTGTCAAGAGTCCAGAGATTCGCAGACAAAGATACACAAGTCGTCGTCCCAGGAAAACTTCTTGGAAGCGGAGCGCTCGACAAGGCCTTGACCGTCGCGGCATTCGATTTTAGCCAAAGCGCACGAGACCAGATAGAAAAAGCGAAAGGCAAAGCAATCACAATCACAGAACTACTAAAAGCGAACCCAACAGGAAAAGGGATACGCATAATCGGATGATCAACATGGAAATGATAATCGACGCAAAAAACCAGATCATGGGCAGGATGTGCACGCATGTCGCCAAAGCGGCATTGCTTGGCAACACTGTCAAGATCGTGAACTGCGAATCTGCCATAATCACAGGCGACAAGGCCTACAGGATGATCGAGATGAGAGGCAAAAAAGAACTAGGACAGCCTCAACAAGGACCATTCGCATCAAAGATGCCAGACAGATTCGTGCGCAGATGCATCCGAGGCATGGTCCCATTCCACCATCCGAAAGGACGCGATGCATTCGAAAGAGTGATGTGTTATATAGGAGTGCCAACCCAATTAAACGGCAAGCCAACCACTCAATATGAAGACGCAGATGTCTCGCGGATCAAGAACGGATCATATATGACAGTCAAGGAAGTATGCAAATACTGGGGATACAAATGAAAATCATCCAAACAAGCGGCACCAGAAAACAGGCGACAGCCAGAGCGACCCTACGCGAGGGCAAAGGCGTCATCAGGATAAATCACCAAGCGATAACCGCTTATAGCACTCCTCTCTCAAGAGCCAAAGTACTCGAGCCAATCATGATACTTGGCGAGAATGCCAACGGACTACACATCGATGTCCTTGTACGTGGCGGCGGACAAAATGCCCAAGCTGAAGCAAGCAGAGTCGCAGTCGCAAGAGCGCTAGTGGCATACGACAAGAAACTTGAGAAGAAATTCCTGGAGTATGACCGTCAATTGCTGGTCCCAGACGTAAGGGCCAAAGAGACGCGCAAACCAAACAGGCACGGAAAAGCACGATCAAAAGTCCAAAAATCATACAGGTGAAACAATGTTAATCCCAATTCGATGCTGGACATGCGGAAAACCAATCGCCCACTTGTACGAAGAGTACATGGAAAAATCGTCTAAAGATGATAAGGGAAAGGTATTGACTGCATTGGGTATAACACGATACTGCTGCAGGCAGATGATGCTTTGACACGTTGATCTGATCGACGTAGTGTCGCAGTTCAAGAAGTTTTAGGAAATGTTTTTAAGGTTCATTTATCTGTAATCTTCCATGGTCACACGAATAGTCGCTATAGGGGGGAGAGATAGGGAGACCAGGGACCCAAATAGAAACAAGAGAGATAGATTCGGAAGTGATAAGACTTAGCGGAAAATCACAACCTCGATTGTTATTCCTGCCGACAGCTAGCGGCGACAGTTCGTCTTATTTTGAAACTGTGAAGAACTATTATGGAGAAAAATTGGGTTGTGAAGTCGATGTGCTGTATCTGCTTAATAACTGCCCGTCAAATAGGGAGATCAGGGAGAAGATACTTGGTTCTGATATAATCTATGTCGGCGGAGGAAACACCCTTCGGATGCTCAAAATATGGAGAAAACTCGGAGTAGACCAGTTGCTTGAACAAGCACGAAATAAGGGAACCATCCTGGCAGGCATCAGCGCCGGTGCCATTTGCTGGTTCAAATATGGCAATAGCGACTCCCTCAAATTCTCTGACAATCGTAATCCCTTGATAAAACTAAGAGGGCTTGATTTTGTCGGAACAATGGCTTGCCCGCATTATGACGTCGAGAAATCACGTCGTCCATCACTTCATCGGATGATACGGGACCATGGAGGGATGTCAATTGCGCTCACAAACTGCTCTGCAATAGAGATTGTCGGGGACAAGTATAGAGTAATCACCTCCTCCCCTAATGCACATGCGTACAAAGTGCACCGGTCCAGGGGTAGGATCATCGAAGAGGAACTCCCCGCGGATAAGAAGTATAGACCACTTGAGGAATTGCTCGCTAAATAGGCAATTTGGCTATCTGAAGCCTTTCTCTTTACGCATAGCTCGAATATTTGCCTGCATCTCTTCTGCTTGTGCATCGTCTAATATCTTAGGGCTATGAAGAATTTTGTTCCAATTACCCTTTAAAATATGTTTATCATCGGTCATAACCAATAAATGGCATTCTGGAGATATAAACATTTCCTTGTCGGAATTCATAGTCTGGTATCAGTCGATTAGAACCGATGCAGCTTCCTATGACTCTCCCTGACTCTCGTCGAAAGCCTTTTATAGGGGCCGTCGGATGGGCTTATTGGAATGGTTGAGCATCATAAAATAGAGGCCGCATGGCAGAAGAAATGGGCGGAATTAGGAACTGCCACGCCAGACAAACGCAAGAAATTCTTCATGATATTCGCATATCCTGGCGTATCCGGATTCCTCCATGTAGGACATATGCGCGGCTTTAGTTATACTGATGCAATCTGCAGATACAAACGCATGCAAGGGTATAATGTATTGTTTCCTGTCGGGACACACGCTTCTGGAAATATGGCATACGCATTCTTGAACAAGATAAAAAACAAGGATGCCGAATGGATAGATTATCTCAAAAGAAACGGGGCGACTGACGCTGACTTGAAGAAGATGACCACGCCGCAGGCGATCATTGACTACTTCAACAAAGTCTACATCGAGCAGTATTGGAAACGATTCGGCTTTCTTTGTGACTGGGACAAATTCACATGCACATCATATCCCGACTATCAAAAATTCATCCAATGGCAGTTCCGAAAACTCGAGGAGAAAGGATTGCTATGCCAAAAGCCATACTTCGCAACATTCTGCCCAGAAGATGGACCAGTAGCAGTCGACGCATCACAGACAGACATCTCCAAAGGCGGCAGTGCTTAGAAACAAGAGTATACGCTGATCAAATTCAAACTGAATTCATATTTCTTGGTGGCAGCCACGCTACGACCAGAGACGATGTATGGCCAGACAAATCTCTGGATCAACCCTGACGTGATGTACTCACTTGTCGAAGTGGGCGATGGAACCACCACAGAGACATGGGTCATGAGCAAACCAGCCGCAGAGAAACTGGCCTATCAAAAACCAAGCGTCAAGGTGATTGGAGAGCTATCTGGACGCGGCTTTCTGGGACAATATGCCATGGCCCCGGGAATCGAACGAAAACTGATGATCCTACCAGCATCATTTTGCGACCCGAATGTCGGAAGCGGAATAGTCACATGCGTCCCAAGCGACGCGCCATACGACTGGATGGCACTATCTGACCTCCAAAATAACCCAGCCGAGATAGCCAAATACAATCTTCGGGCTGATGAGGTCAGATTGATCAAACCAATCCCAATCATCAAGACCAAGGGATACGGACCTCTTCCAGCTGTCGAGATATGCCAAAAGATGGGCATAAAGACGCAAAAGGATTCCGATAAATTGGAAGAAGCCACCAAAGAGATCTACAAAGCCGGATTCCATACCGGTGTCATGACAGACATCTGCGGACGCTTCGCAGGCAAGAAAGTTGAAGTTGCTAAAGAAGAGATCAAAGCACGACTGCTTGAGTTGAAGAAGGCAGATGTATTTCACGATCTATCTGAAGAGGTCATCTGCAGATGCGGCCGCAAAGTCATCATCAAGAGGATCGAAGACCAATGGTTCATCAAATATTCCGATAGTGAACTCACCGCGAAGGCTAAACATTGTGCCTCTCAAATGAATGTGCAGCCAGAAGAATTCAAATCCAACCTTCCCGGGATACTCGATTGGTTCTCTGACCGTGCCTGCACGCGTCTTGGAAACTGGATAGGGACCAAGCTGCCATTCGACGACAAATGGACAATAGAACCAATCGCAGATTCAACACTTTATCCGATATATTATCTTGTCTCGGGCTATATCAACACCAAGAAGATCAAAACAGAGAACTTGACTGACGCGTTCTTCGACTATGTCTTCCTTGGCAAAGGGAAACCTGACGCTGTGGCCAAGTCAAGCGGAGCGAAAAAGACCGTAATCGATCAGATACGAAGAGACGTCTCATACTACTATCGACTGGACTTGAATCTAGG
>CAYHWL010000130.1:0-4294 GCA_964359785.1 uncultured Methanosarcinales archaeon
TTAGGGAACGTTAACAAATTGTTAACGGTTGGGGTGAAGTGTACGATAAAATCGTACAGTAGAAAATTGAGTTGTTAACGTTTTGTTAACAACTGGGGATTTCGTTGCCTAGATAGTCAGTTATCGACAATTTGTCGACAACTTGACGAGATCACTCCTTATCCAGGATCCTTGCCGTCTCGCCTACTAATGTCTTGAATTGCTCCGCGTCTTGGCTTGAACCGATGACTTCGTCGTAGTGCATGGGGATAGCGATCTTCGCTTGCATCGTTTTTGCTAAGTCTGCCGCTTCTGTCGCTGTCATGACATAGACTCCAGAGACTGGGAGGAGGGCTATATCAGGTCTTAGGTCCTTGAATTCTGGGATGGCATCAGAGTCGCCGGCGTGGAATATTTTTACTCCATTGATGTTTATCAGGTAGGACACCCATTCATTATGTTTTGGATGGAACTCCTTGTTTGTGTTGTAAGCTGGATGCGCTTGGACTTTGATGTCGAAAACCTCCAAGGATTTTCCTGGCGTGATGGGCTTTATGTCCATGACATGGCCGACCCTGGTGACTGTGCTAAGACAGTCTGTCGCGCAGATGATGATTGTGTGCGGGGCGACGATCTTCTCTAGGCTTTCTACGTCGCAGTGATCGAAATGGTTGTGAGTGATGAGGATAACGTCTGCTTTGTCTTGGCCGTCCTTGATGTGGAATGGATCAATATAGAGCGTCCTTCTCCCCTTTATCTTGAAAGCGGAATGACCAAGCCAGTGGATCTGCACCCCATAAAAATCGAACATCTTTGCACCTCTGTCTACATATGGGCAGAGGGGGTGGTTAAAAAGGGTTGCTGTTCAATCAACATGCCTGATTCCCTTGACATGGAGATCGTACTCCACTTCTTCTAGGCGCTTCACCGCGTATTTGACCTGGTCGGACTTCTTTCTCAATTCGCCGTTTCTTAGCTCCAAGAAAAGGATCTGGTGCCAGATCTCGTTGACTAGGTTCTTTAGTTCGTTAAATAATTGGTAGTCTTTGTCGATCACCGCCTTGATTGCCCGTCTTAGGAGTTCTCCTGTGACATCACAGAGACCTAAGAGGTATGAGTTTGTATCGACTTCTATGTCTTTTCTTGTAGGGAGCTTCTTATCTGCCATCACATGATAGAACATCAAGGCTTCGACATACTCTTGGATAGCGACACTTGCCATGCCCGTATCGTATGAGTCCTTTGGCATGGATTTGATGAGTTTCTGAATATTTGGGATGTGCTTTTTGGCTCCAGCTTCGTCTCCTCTTTGAAGCGAGTAGATTATCTCTTTGCTGTTATGGATGATGTCTCTTGAGAGCTTGATTAGTTCTTCACGTTTCTTTTCGAATTGTTCCAGGTCCTTTCTTATCGACTCAAATTCTTTCTTGTTTAGCATGAGGGAAACTCATTTTTCTTTGTTTATAAAGGTTGGGCGAAGATCGATTGGTCTTCGTTAGGTTTATGAACAGATGTGCAGGAGAAGATCCATGACAAAATTCCTCATCCTGGGAGACGCGCATGGGCGGAGGCCGCGCATCCACTATAAGGGGTTTGACGCGATCTTAGCGACTGGGGATTTTTGCTCAGACGCGCCAAGAAAGTATATGTTCCAAGCTATCCGCATAGCGCAGGAGCAGTCTGAACCCGGTTTGGAATGGTATGATCTGGTGGGAAGAAAAAAGGCACGCGAGATGATAGAAAAATCGATCTTTGATGGAAGGAAGGTTTTGAAGCGGCTCAATTCACTAGGTGTCCCGATCTATGTCGTGCCGGGAAATTGGGATTGGACAGGAGAAGACTCATCATGGGCGTATCTGCGGAGGGATCGTTTCTCCAGGATGCTCAAGGGGTTGCCAAACATAATCGATGTGCATGGGAAAATGGCCGATTGTGGTGAACATGCTATCATAGGTTATGGCATATCATCTGGACCAGAGTATCCGCAGAGCAAAGCGGCGCAAAAAGCATTAGGGGCACACCTTAAGGCCAGAAAAAAGGAGTATCTCTACAATCTACAAGGATTGTCAAAGCTTTTTTGCAGGGCCAAGAAACCAGTCATATTCCTCTCTCATAATGTCCCTTACAATACACCTCTTGACAAGATAACCGACAAAGGATCCCCCAGATATGGATTCCATTATGGATCCGTGATCGTGCGGGAATTGATCAAGAGGCATCAACCCCCCGTGTCTGTCGGAGGGCACATGCATGAGCACCACGCGGGATACCAGATGGGGAAAACAATAGCCATCAATGCCGGATTTGGGCCTATGGCTAACACCTTGCTGGAGATAACGGGGAAGATGGTGAAGAGGCCGGCATTCTATCGATAGACTTGGTTCGCGTCATAGAAACATTTATAAGAATGATTGGCGGGGAATTTCTTTATGATACCAGTACTCTTGCAGACAGTCCCATTCTCACAGTTCGGTTCGCAGTTCTACAACGCTGCCATGAGATATGGATTCTATGATGTATTGCTTCCTTTCTTGCTTATCTTTGCGGTAACTTATGGGATCATCAATCATACGAAATTACTCTCTGAGAAGAAGCAAATACAAGTGGCAATCTCACTTTGTATAGCCTTATTATTCTTGTATCCACATTTCGCAGGATTACAACCTGATCCGGTTGCATTGATTGCTTATGCTATTCCTTACATCACTGTGATAGGGATAGCGATGCTGATGTTCTTGATACTGACAGGGATCTTGAACTGGAAGTTCGAAGGCATCTTGATGATGCTTATGGTTGTGGGATCATTGCTTGCAGTGATGTACATCTTCATGCTAGGTGCAGGATTCACACCCTTCCAATGGATAGCGCAATATTTCCCGATACTATTAGACCCACAGATACAAGACTTGATAATCATCCTACTAGTCTTTGGGATAATCGTATGGTTTGTGGTGAGTGATGATTCGGAGAAAACCGAGTGGAAGAAAGTGAGGGAAGACTGGGTCGGCAAGTCTCGGGATTGATAAGAAACATTTATATAATCACTTTTAAGGGATTGTACCTTAGGTGATAGAATGCCAACGCAAATATCCATGCCCATGTCGCAATTTGGTTCACAATTAGCCAATGTGGCACAACGATTCGGATTATTTGATGTGTTGGTGCCATTCCTGTTGGTATTTTCTGTGATGTACGCTGTGCTACATCCTCGTTATAAAAAAGATGATAAGGGTCAACCAACTAAGGAATTGCACGGGATTCTTGGAACAAGAAACTCGGTAGCAGTCGCAGTATCTGCTGTCATCGCATTGATGTTCCTGCTGCCTCATTTCATGGGCAGTTCTCCTGACCCTGTCGCCCTTATCAACGCGGCCATCCCCAATATCAGCGTGATAGGCATAGCGATATTGATGGGGTTAATCCTGCTTGGAATATTGGGGGTTGGCGGAATCAAAGGATATCTGCAGGTGATAGCTGTGCTATTATCTCTTTTTGGAGTGATCTACATCTTCTTGCTTGGCGCGGGATATACTCCCTTCCAGTGGCTCACACAAACCTTCCCGATACTCTTGGATCAGCAAGTACAAGACCTGATAATAATATTGCTGGTATTTGGGATAATCGTTTATTTTGTGATTAGTGAACCCGAGACGGAACCCACTAATTTGTCAGCTGATGATTTGAAGAAATGGAAAGAAGAAAGAAGATTAAAGGCTTTTATGGAAAGATTGACATTACGGGATAACAAATAGGTGAAACAAAATGGCAGCTCCACTAAATATTGATTTACTGTATAACTTCAACGTGATATTCCCCTTCCTTCTAGTGTGGGTGCTCACATACGCTGTCTTGGGGTACACCAAAGCGCTTGGCAACAACAAGGCTCTGCACGCCATGCTCGCCATGATACTCGCATTCATGGCGCTCTATTCACCAGTGGCGATCACAAGCATACAGATAATGGCGCCATACTTTATCATATTCATCATCTTCCTTGTCTTCTTGATGCTCACGGTGATGACCGCAGGTGTGGAAGAGGCAAGCGTGATCGCTTTCTTGAAGAAAGGAGAGAATTCATTTATCCTATGGTGGATAGCATCTTTTGCCATCCTTATTGGATTTGGGAGCTTCTTTGCGGCGATCGCGCAGACTGGCGGAGTGCCTGGATTCAACCAAGACGGAAGCACAGTATCAGTCGCCACAGATGGAAGCACCACTGTAACGGCACCAAGCGGACAGGAACAGGACTTCTTCCGGACGCTATTCCACCCAAAGGTATTGGGCATGATATTCATACTCCTTGTGGCGCTATTCA
>CAYHWL010000131.1:0-4248 GCA_964359785.1 uncultured Methanosarcinales archaeon
TATCCACTGGACTTGAATCTAGGCGGAAAAGAACATCAAACAGTGCATTTCCCAGTTTTTATCATGAACCATGTAGCCATATTACCGGAGAACATGTGGCCCAAAGGAATATTCGTCAATTGGTGGGTCGTAGGCGAAGGCGGAAAGATCTCCAAATCAAAAGGCGGAGCACAACCAATCACTGGGGCCGTTGAGAAATACGGGGTAGATGGACTCCGTCTGTATTACGCGCACATCGGCTCTCCGCATAACGATGTCGTATGGGACGAGGACACTGTGTTCAACTATACTTGTTCAGTGGATAAGATATACTCACTTCTTGGAGAATTAAAATCTATCAAGGGAAAGAAAAAGAGCGTGATGGACGATTGGCTGTTAAGCAAGACACACCAGACAATCATCAAGGCAAGCGACGGATTCGCCAAGTATGACCTACGTGAGGCCGCGAATCGCGTATACTTCCTGCTCTATGAAGACTTCAAATGGTACTTGAAACGTGGCGGAGATAACGCAGCGGTGCTGAAAGAGTGCTTATTGCTGTGGGCAAAGATGCTCATGCCAATAACACCTCATCTAGCGGAAGAGATGTGGAAGAACGCAGGCGGCAAAGGCCTTGTGGCTGAAGAAGATTGGCCGGAGCATAACGAGAAGAAAATCAAGAGGGATATAGAGAGCGCAGAAGATGCAATGATAAAACTTGCGGGAGACATCCGCGCTGTCGTGAAATTATCAAAAATCGAAAAACCCAAACTAATCAGCGTCTTTGTAGCTGAATCCTGGAAATACGACTTGTTTAGCCTACTCAAGAAACAGTTAGGGATAACCCGTGATCTAGGAGTGATACTCAAAGCCACGATGGCTGACCCGAGTCTGCGCGAGAATGGGGGAATAGTAAGCAAGATAGTTCCCGCTGTGGTCAAGGACCCATCTCGAATGCCCGGCGTAGTCACCAGTGAGAAAGAAGAGCTGGAGTCTTTGAAGGGGGCATTACCTTATCTTAAAGAAGAGTTTGGTTGTGAGACCAAAATCGAGAAAGCGAAGGGTTCATCAAATCCAAAGGCTGGAGCCGCATTGCCTGGGAAACCCGCGATCGTCGTGGCTTGAATACTACTCTCCTAAATCATAGGAGTCAACGAATCCTTTGATTATCTTGTAATCCCGCAAGAAGTTGAATCCTTTATCCGTGAGTGAATAAGTACGCCTATTCTCCTTGTCTTTTTTCTCTGTGATGAAACCTTTTGCCAAGAGCTCATTGAGATAAGAGGTAAGCATATCATGGGACAGATTCGCCCTATACATGATCTGGGTAGGCTTGACCTTATCCCCCCTATCCCGGATAAGATCCAAAATATCATTGATGATACCAAGCCGGTCTCTTTTAACGCTCATTTTTTCAGCACCAGATAGAGGTTAGTCAAAATGAGGCAATAAGCCAAAAGCTCAAGGAACTGGCCTAATATGTAGAACAGCTCGTGATTGACCGACAAGAAGAAGTGGAAACTGCCAAAGAACAGGAACACGAAAGCCAAAGCCACAAGAAGCGATTTGGTCTGCTTATTGGCAAGGAAATGCTCGATATAGTGCCATGAGATGATGGCGAGATAGATCGCTCCCACCAGATAGTATGTCATAAGCATATTTGAGCTGTATACCAACGCGATGAGAGTTATCGCCAGGAGAAGCCAGATTGTCCTTGATCTGCTCGGCTTCCAAGCCATATATACCAAAATGATGTACCCACCAAGCATCAATACCACATGCGCGAACCATCCGATGAAATCGAGATCCGCGACTGACGAAAGCTGTATCGCCTGGCAGACAAGAGAATTTTGCCTTGAGAGTATCAGATAGTTGAAGACAGATTGCACCACGTAAGCCAAAGAGATGAGCAGGAATGAAAGACCCAGGAATTTCGCAGGCTTTTGGCCGCTTGCTTGGTATATCCAAAACGCGAAAAGCGCGATAGCCAAAGAGATAATCGCAAAAATCGCCTCTAGGATGATATCGTACCCATAGAACCATTGAGGGGATAAATACAGAGTCGGCATGCTCGTTATATGGGAACATCGTTTATAAAGGTTCTGGAGGTGCGCTCCAGAGCAGGCTTCGACGAACTATATAAATAAGATTGGAGTCTTAAGCTATATCAATAACTTAGAAGCCCATCATGGGCAGAGGTCAACATGAAAACCAGAATCTTTGTGCCAGATATCGAGTGTGATAGTTGCGTGAAAGTCATAACTCGAAAATTTCAAAGCATACAAGGGATACACAAACTAGACATAAATCAGGATTCGATCGATTTTGACTTCAATGAAGATGCAATCACCGCAGAGGACATCATCACTTCAATACAAAATATCGGCTTTCGGGCATCACTACGCCCATTTGAGAGGAAAAGCTTCAAAGAGAGATGGAATCATTTCAACGAGCATCCTCATAAATATGAGATGCCTATCCGAGCCGTCAAATACTCAATCTACGCGCTTTTGATACTGATTGTATTCCAGCTTATCGCATATGTAGGCTTACAGAATTCATTGCCAGATCTCTTTTCGAGATACGGCTGGTGGCTGTTATATCTGGACTTGAGCGTCGCCTCCATCGGCGGCACAGTATGGTATATGGCATCACACAAGACCGATGTGTCCTGCATGACTGGCATGATGATAGGCATGACTGTTGGAATGCAGACAGGCATGATGATCGGAGCAGTCGTAGGAGCCACAAACGGCTTTTTTGTCGGA
Organism: uncultured Methanosarcinales archaeon; assembly: GCA_964359785.1. GTDB lineage: Archaea > Nanobdellota > Nanobdellia > Woesearchaeales > JAGWAF01 > JACQSU01. The sequence continues at coordinate 2,748 of CAYHWL010000131.1, forward strand.
GCGATGGTCGGAATGCTAACTGCTGTGGTGGCAGGGACATTGACAGGCGCCGTATGCGGTATCATGGGAGCTGTGCAAGGGATGATGTCAGGAGTAATGGCGGGCACCATGGGCGCTATGATAACCGTCATGATGATAACAGACAACGTGCTCGTGTTCATGCCATTTTACATGGCAATAAACGTCCTCATCTTGGGGGGGTTGATCTATCTGTATTATGAAGATGTGGTAGAAGGCAAGAAAGAGCCGCACAAGATACATATAGACTTCCCGACATTCGCAAGCGCGTGCGTCATCGTGACCACCGCATTGACATTGATAATGATATATGGCCCAAAATCGCCATTGTTCGCATGAACTGGAGGAATCAAGATGACTGAAAACAAAGAAGGAATCAAAATACCATATCTGATCGCCATCGCTCTACTGATAATGATCGCGGTAGTGACCTTCTCGGTCACCAGCCTAATCGACAGAAGGCAGGCAGAATCAGGCGGCAACTATAATTATCCCGCTCCACAAGGCCAGACGCAAGCAAGCGCTCCATCGGCAAATGGAGCTACGCAGAATGCGAAACTAGCCTTAGTAAATTTCAAGTACACATTAACCCCTAATAAAATCAAGAAGGGAGTGCCTGTCCGCATAGAAGTGGACGCAGGCACGCTAAGCGGATGCATGACCACTGTGGTGTTCAAAGACTTTGGAATCACCAAGAGAATAACCTCCTCAGACAACATAATCGAATTCACGCCAGACAAGACGGGAACATTCTGGATAACATGCGGAATGGGCATGGGGCCAGGATCATATGAGGTCGTCAATGCAGATGGGACATCAAGCCCATCGGCAGCCGCTGCACAAGCCCCTCCAAGCGGAGGAAGTTGCGGCGCAGGCGGCGGCGGATGCGGCTGTGGGATGAGGTGAACACAATGGAAAAAACATACAAAGTGCAAGGAATGCACTGCAAATCATGCGAGATGCTATTGACCGATTCGCTTGAGGAGGCAGGAATCAAAGTGAAGAGCATATCTCATGTCAGCGGTGTATTGAAAGTCGAGTGGAAAGGAGACAAAGAAGCAGAATGCAAGGCTATCATCCAAAAAGAAGGCTATAAAGTGGTGTAAGCAGAGCAGATTTTCATCTTTTTTCATATTTATTGATTCTCTGGAGGATGTTTCCACAATATATATAAGTCTAGAGAGGTCCAAAGAACAATGACGAAATCATCACAATATCTCCCATTAATGCTCGGCATCGTTCTAGTCCTTGGCGCGGCAGTATTCTCATATTGGGACAGTCCTACCGGCGGAGCTGTAAGCAGGACTCGGATATACCCCGATTCTTCCGATACAGACGCTCAAGGATCTCAATATGTATCTATAGGATTCCAAAAAGGGGGGTATTCACACAACCCGATCATAGTCCAAGGGGGCCGCGAGGTCGTGCTTAGAAATGATGGGACTATACGTGGATGCGCGGGGTATATAATACAGCGTCAGCT
>CAYHWL010000132.1:0-4233 GCA_964359785.1 uncultured Methanosarcinales archaeon
CTCTCCGTCAAGGCAATAACTACTGATTATGACCTTTAATTATGCAACACCCCAGTTAGATGGCAAAACCTTATATAGTTCATCTCCCCCTTAGGGAGAGAATGAACCTAAGAATACTTGAAGATTTGGGTTTCACACCAGGTGAGATCAAGGTATATGGCGCTCTTGTCAAGCTTCAAAAAAGTACTGTCACCAGAATCATCGAGGAATCAGGTGTGTCCAGCTCGAAAGTGTACCTTATTCTTGACAAGCTCATCCACAAAGGCCTAGCCAGTTTCATCATGGTGGATAATATCAAGGAATTTAGCGCCGCTTCTCCTGAAAACTTATTGGAATACTTGCGGCTAGAGAGGGCGCGTCTTGACATGACACAGGGAAGTGTCAAGGCGCTCGTCGAAGAGATCAAAAGTTCGTTTGATGACAAAATACAAGAGAGCGCCCATATTTACAAAGGTCTTGCGGGTCTACGAACTGCGCATATCCGGTTGGTGGATGAGCTGGAAGCAGGCGACGAATATGTTTTCTTCTCTGTTGAGGCAAACGCTCTCGATCAGGAGTCGGTACGGCACATGTTCCACGCGATCCACAAGATTAGAGACACAAAAAAAGTCACCGCTAGAGGTATTGCCTTGCCATCTCTTAGAAAGACTTACAAAAGATATATACCGAGCAGGAAAGAATACCAGATAAGATTCCATGATTTGACCCTAAACCAAGGCCTTACTATAGGAAAAAACCGTGTCATAATCGAGACTGCGCACCCAGACGCCTTCGCAGTGGAGATCATCTCCAAGAAAACAGCAGACAGCTACAAGACCTTCTTTGACAAGATCTGGAAGATCGCCAAACCTTAATTCAGATCCACCCATGATAAAAATAGCGAGGGGTGGATTTGAATCATCTCTTTGATGCTAGATTTGTAGCTCCATGAGAATAGCTCCCAACTGCTTCTTAAGAGAGGGGATGTCATCTCTTATTGTTTTCCAGACTGTGTCTAAATCTACACCAAAGTATCCGTGAACAAGCCAGTCCCGCATACCGACTATATCTTTCCATGGAATATCAGGGTGTTTATCTCTTAGGGAAGTAGAGATGTTTTTGCTTGCCTCGCCGATCACCATAATCTTTCTGATTACAGCGTCCTGGACAATCTTTTGATGTACAAAGCCCTCTTTAGTTTCTACATAAGACTCTATATCTTCGATAGCGTCCAACATATGCCTAATGAAGATAGCGTCATCCTTTGTCATCCGTACAGCACCACTTCTTCTCCTCGAATTTGCTCTCGAATTAGCGGGCTGATACTCTTTTCGGTTAGAAGATCTACCTTAGTCCGTACTTCTTCTGAAAGCTCTCTTTCGATCCGGGCCATGTCGAGTAGTCCCTTTGGTCTTGAGAACTGGACAATGATATCAATATCACTCTGCGACTTTTCTTCATGCCGTGCATACGAGCCAAACATAACAACTCTGCGGGCTCCTTCCTTCTTTAGTCTCTGGGTAATCTTTTTTAGTATCTGCTCGCGTTCCATAGGAAAGATTAGCCCTGATGATTTAAAAAACTTCCTTCATACGTCTTTGGGCCAATTCATGGTTGTCAAAAGTTCGCACCCACTACCGGTGATCGCGCTCCGGCGCTCAACACCGATGGCATACTCGGTCTGAGGACCTCGGGGTGCTCACTACGCGAACTTTTGGCTACCGAATGGAACCGGTTACGAACCACTGATGAACACACCGATGGAATGACTGTTTTCGATTTTCTGAATCCTATCATATCCGACCTCGGCCAACCACAATTTCAGTGGCTCTGCCTTCTTGGAAAGACTAAATGGATTATCCGGAAAAAGATGAATTAATTATCGTCTTCCCCCCTAGGTTGGCACTTCCTTATAGATTGGGGCCATCAACAAAGTCGTAATCATAAGAGTTAGTGAGGCCCTCAAGTGTTAAGTTGGCAGCTAAAACACTTGCTGAGCTCAACAAAGCTATGCAGATCCAAATCCACTTTGAAATGTTCATTCATCTCCCCCAAAATATGAGCATAAATGTAATGCCTACAACAAACTGTAATATAAAGTAAAAAAACAACACCATGCCGTGAGTAACCAAAGAAGTAAACCAACCTCGTAGCCTTGAAGATTTACCCCCCTCATCCGAGTCTAGAAAGCGAACCGTAAATGACGATAACACAAACCACCCTACAACAACAACATAGAAATACATTGTAAGAGCAGCTAACCCATTCTCCAACTCTCCAAACCCAATTGTTCCTGCTTTGTATTCATCCCTAATGCTCAGACCTTGATATATATAGATAGATAGACTAGATGTCAAAAGTAGACCAACAAAAAAGGATCTCCATAACCCCTTTGTTGGATTTCCATCATTTGTTATACATGTCAAAAATAACCGATACACGGTGAGGAAAACTATCGTGAAAACAATAAGATTGAATATCGGGTCTTGGTCGCCTGACCCTGAGCCACCAATTAGTTGAGCCAATACCACCAGCCATGCCAATAATACGCTGTTAACAAGAATATACCAACGCGTTTCAGATTTCATTGCAGAAACCTCCTGACGAGCTCTCTCACATCTTCTTGTTCATAGATATTATCATGTCTATAGCGAGGGGTGGATTTGAACCACCGACCTGGGGGTTATGAGCCCCCCGGGCACTCCTGACTGCCCTACCTCGCTGTTGAAAAGTAGGACGAGCTCACTCTTTATAAGGCTTATGCGAGGTCACCTCCTCGGGGCTACAAAAGTTTATATAATCGGATTTTAGAGCCTTGCTCATGGATGGAATGGCTAAAATGAGGGAGTGCCCCGATTGCGGCGGCACCAATGTAGTCTACATCGAAGCTCGCGACCAATTGGTATGTAAGGATTGTGGACTGGTCTTTGAACCGTTGATTCCTGCGGATGAAGAGAAATTCGAGAAGACTCATGGTATGGCTCTTGAATTGGAGATGCCAAAAGAGAAAGCCGGGAAGAAGGCCAAGAGCGCTCCAAAAGCCAAGAAATCCCAAAAAAAGCCGGCAAAGAAACCCGTGAAGAAGAAAAAGTAGATTGTTATTTTTTCATTTGTTCTTCACCATACCCGTCTCCTACGGTGTCAATGTGGCCTCCTTCTGTCCAGAAGTGACCGCCCCAGAACTCCTCTCGGATCTCTGGAAAGTGTTTGAACGTCTCCTTTGCAGTGATGCTTTTGCAGATCATCATGATTTGAGATGGAGAATATCAGGGAGCTGCCTCAACAAGCATATGCAAATAAAGAAAATGCCTGAAAACGGGCTATCCCACTCGGGGCAGAGCCCCGAGGTATTATACCCAGATAGGAATAAAAAAGATTCAATCACTTCTTTGCTGGTGCGCCTTTTGCCGGGGCCGCTCCTTTGCCGCCTTTGGCATCGGGTGTGGTTGGGCCTGCTGCTGGCAATAACTCTTCTATCATCGCTGCTGGGATCTTGGCTTCGTTTAGCGCGGCCTTGATCTCTGAACGTGGTTTGCCAGTCAATTTTTCTATGATCGCCTTTGCTTTTGATTCGAACTCGGTCTTTCTCTTGGTCATCTCCTCTTGTAGTTTCTTCTTCTCCTCTTCGAGGTGTTTGAGTTCTTCTTGTGATAGCTCTGTCTTTCCTGCGTTGATCTTCTCGACGAATTTTCCGCCTTCTATCTCTCGCAGTACTGTCTTGTAGTCATTTCCTTCGACAAGGACTCCCATCGATCCGCATGTGCCTATGACTTCTTTTACCCGTGCGACTGGTGTCCTGCCTAGTAATGAATCGACTTTCATCTTTGAGATCTTGATAGCCTGTTCGATTTTGATATCTGCGACTTTATCTTGGAGTGGGTTTCCGCTTCCTTTTTCGATGCCTGCCTCTTTCTTGACAAGAGCAGATACTGGGGGTGTCCCAACGGTGACGGAGAATTCCTTTGTCTCTTTATTCACGGCGATTTTCACAGGCACTTGCATTCCCTTGAATTCGCCTGTTTTCTTGTTGATTTCAGAGATTACTTGGCCGATATTTACGCCAAGCGGCCCAAGAGCAGGTCCTAGAGGTGGAGCCGCTGTTGCTTTTCCGCCTTCGACCAGTGTTTCTATGCTTTCGGTTGCCATATCATGAGCGAAAACAGGGTGTCATTTATAAGGCTTGCTGTTGCAAAAATCCGTTGTATGATTCCGAAACTGGTTTACACTTTTAAAGGACTGGCTAGACCACTCCGT
>CAYHWL010000133.1:0-4224 GCA_964359785.1 uncultured Methanosarcinales archaeon
TTCTTAATTCTTCTTTCTTTTATTCACTATCTCATTATGGCAGATGAATTGCTTATTGATATAGAAGCTTAGCATAGAGAATGGCGGTGTGATAAGCAGTATCGCTATTATATAATGCCCATTTAGTAGCGGCGTGACAATCGCAAGAGCCAGGATATCGGCAATATACATCAAGAAGGTGACTACCCCGCATTGGAATTTGTGGGTGTCCTTGCATACTTTTATCCTGCCAAATGTGACATTCTTGTTGTAGACGACTAGCGCTCCGCTTCCAAGCATCAGCGATAGGAAATAGGCGGAGAGGAAGTTCCATGCGAATGCTTCAGTTAGTGTTATTGTTAGCACAAGTTCAGCCAAGAACAGGAAACCCGTTCCTACCACAAACTTTGAGTAATGTTCTAGTATTTTCATAGGCCAAAGGATTCCGTGAACTCTTCGATTCTTTTGATCTCGGTGAGGAATCCCAGTCCTTTGTCGGTTATGATGATATATTTATAGGTATCCACAAGCTCCTCTTTCACCATCTCTTTGCTTATCAGTTCCTCGAGATACTCTGTCATCTTCTTGTGGGATAGATTGGATTTGTAGAGTAGATGTGTGGGTTTTATCTTTCCGCCGCTCTTGTCTCGGATTGCGCATAGGATGTCACTGATTATCTCGAGTTTGCTGCGTCTTGTCATGCCTACCGCCTCATGATCATTATGTAGTTAGCCGCCAGGCTCAAGAAGCCAAATAGCTGCAGTCCTTCAGCAAGGACGTACGCGGGTCGCCAGAATTCGACGGCCATGAATGTAAGATGCGCAAGCAGTAGGCATAGGAAGCTCATGAATACGCATTTGCTGGTCGTCTTCTTGGAGGTTTGGCAGTTGTTGTAGAAATGCTGCACGATGAATAAGATTAATACGGCTGCCAGGCTGTGGAATACATAGTACGAATAGTAGGAGATCCAGATGAGCAGAAGGCTCATCAAGGCGAAGAGTGTGATATTTCGTCTATCTTTGATCTTGAGCACAATCATCACAAGCAGCAAGAGTAGTCCTAGCACGTAGAGATATCTGCTCAGCAGGTATCCGATATCATAGAGGATATCTATCTGCTGCACTGGCATGGTCGTTTTTATGCTTGAGTAGATGAATATGTTGGTGATTATCTTGGCAAGTATCCCCCCGCCAATCAGGCCAAATGCCCTGCTCATCGTCTGATATCTGTCCTCTTTTGTGAGTTTGTAGGCTTTATGGCTAAACCATGCGACTAGGAATACTACCACCACGCTGATGCATTCGAAGATCGAGTCAATACCAAAGAACCATTGTGGACCAAATACTATGAGTGCCATTATGTGGAGTCCAGAGTTTTTGGTTTTAAAGCTTATGGATTCTGGTTCTGTGTCCAGCCTTCACAATGGATATTATTAAGCGCGTTTCTGATATGTGTTATGAGGGCGTGCCTCCACACGTCCTCATGGAGACGATTGAAGATGGAAAAAGAGTATTCAAGAAAAAGACAGATCAAAGAGAGCCTATCGATAGAGTCAAGGGAATATCTGATTGACCTTATGGGCGGCACCCACTCATCAGATGTTTATTTTCTCACTCCTCTGGATATCATTTGATCTTCTTCTGATTTTTCTTGTTTCTTTAAAATAAGAAAAATCTATCTTTTCTTGTTGAATGGGGGCAGATGCCATCTTGCCATGAGCCAGACGAAGAGCCATACCACTAAGAAGCTTACGACTATTTTTCCGACAATGGCCAAAATGAGCAATCCTAGGGGATATTTGTAGGCATATCCGACTCCTGCTAAGTTCATCATATGATATCCTGTCAGTTCCATCATGCTAATCACCTCATTTTATCTATACTCTGGTGATTTTAAGCATTTGGGTCTTGTCTTACAAGTCCAGGCGAAATGTGTAGACTATCTCAACAGTTTGGTCCGCGTCTAACACATCGCATGAGACGTCTTTTTTAGTCAGTCTATACTTGAGCGTTTTCCCGTTGATCTTGACTGTCATTTGTTCTCCAAGAGATAGCGGGATGCCGCCTTGCCAATCGTACTCCCCTTTGAAATCTCCGTCAACAAAGATCGCTCTCGTAGTTTTCTTGATCATATTAGAGTCTCTGTCACTTCATTTAATAAACATATCCAACAAAAAAATAATCAGATGAATAGCGGCGCAAGCACAAGTGTGATTGTGGCGAGCATCTTTATCAGCACGTGTATCGATGGTCCTGCGGTGTCCTTGAATGGGTCGCCCACAGTGTCTCCTACCACGCATGCCTTGTGCGCTTCGCTTCCTTTTCCGCCATGGGCGCCAAGTTCGATGTATTTTTTGGCGTTGTCCCATGCTCCGCCTGCGTTGTTCATCAAGGTCGCGAGAAGAATCCCAGAGATGGTTCCAACCATAAGCAACCCTGCCGCGGCTTCATATCCAAGCATCATCCCAATCACTATCGGGAATCCTACCGCCAGCGCTCCGGGTAGGATCATGGTCTTCAAAGCGCCTCTTGTGGTGATATCCACGCAAGCGGCGTAGTTTGGTTTGACTTTGCCTTCCATGATGCCTTTCTTCTTGAATTGTCTGCGCACTTCCTCTATGATATATCCTGCTGTTTTCCCGACTGCTCGGATGGCGAAGGCGCTAAACAAGAATACCAGCATGGCCCCAAGCAAACCTCCTATGAATACATCCAGGTTTGCCAGGTTCACGACATCGAATGTCTTGCCTATGAGTTTGCTTACTTCATCCATGTACGCGCTAAATAGCAGGAATGCGGCTAGCGCTGCTGATCCTATCGCATAGCCTTTGGTCAATGCTTTTGTTGTGTTTCCTACGGCATCCAATCGGTCTGTCCTGTTGCGGACATCTTTTGGCGCTTTGGACATCTCAGCTATTCCGCCTGCGTTGTCCGTGATTGGTCCGAATGTGTCCATCGCTAGGATATAGGCTGCTGTCGAGAGCATTCCCATTGTGGCTATGGCTGTGCCGTATAATCCTCCATGCGCAAGCCCAGTGCTTGCTCCAAGATAATGAGATCCCCATAACGCAAGTGAGATGACAATGACTGGCAGTGCTGTGCATTCCAATCCGACGGCAAATCCGCTGATTATCACCGTGGCTGGTCCAGTTATGCCTGCTTTTGCTATTTCTCTTACCGGTCGGTATTTGTATTCTGTATAGTACTGCGTGATGAACACGAATAGCTGTGCTGTGACGATTCCTACCAGTCCTGCGTAGAAAAATGGTCTCCAGTGTTCTCCTAGGAGCCACCATGCGGCCAGGCCAAATGAGGCGGCGGCAAGTATCGATGCGATATAATATCCCCTGTTTAGTGCTTTCATCGGATCCTCGTCTTCTTTTCCTTTGACTAGCATGATTCCGACGATGGAGCTCACAAGGCCAAATGCTCTTGCTACAAGCGGGAAAAGTATGCCGCTCACTCCAAGCGCGGGTTATAGGCCTACTCCAAGTATCATCGCTCCGACGTTTTCTGCTGCGGTGGATTCAAACAAATCAGCGCCTCTTCCTGCGCAGTCGCCTACATTATCTCCAACTAGATCAGCTATGACTGCTGGGTTGCGTGGGTCGTCTTCAGGGATTCCTGCTTCGACTTTTCCGACAAGGTCTGCGCCGACATCTGCGGCTTTGGTGTAGATCCCTCCGCCTAGTTGCGCGAACAGTGCGACAAATGATGCTCCAAATCCGTAGCCTACGATCTCAAATGGTGTGATGAGCGGGTCCGCTCCGAATGCGACATAAAGGCCTGCGACCCCGATGAGGGAAAGCGCTACGACAAGCACGCCGCTCACAGCTCCGCCGCGCATCGCGACTTGCAGTGCTTCACTTACACTTCTTCGTGCGGCGCTTGCTGTGCGGATATTTGAGCGTACTGCTATGGCCATCCCGACCACTCCTGCTATTCCAGAGCATAGAGCGCCAAGGACGAATCCTATGCTTGTCTTTATCGCGATGTTAGTCTGGCCTGTGTACCAATAGACTAGGCCCAGCACCAACGCGACCACGATGGCTAGAATCCCTATCGTGGTGTATTGCCTTTTGATGAATGCTTCTGCGCCTTCTTTAATGGCATCAGAGATGACCTGCATTCCTGGCGTTCCGGTGTCATGTGCCAGCACATTTTTTGCCAGCCATGCTGCAAAGACGATAGCTATAGTATATCACATTAATAATGGGATATTTTTGGGATGAACTTTGGGTTTCGT
>CAYHWL010000134.1:0-4224 GCA_964359785.1 uncultured Methanosarcinales archaeon
CGCTTGATTTTCTAAGGTATTTATGCAAGTCTCATTGGGGGCCACAGACATGATAGGAACGGCAAAAGCGGTGGCCGTTTGCATTTCTCCGACTACAAAAGTGCGATTGAAATTCATTGGACCTACCATGGCGGTGATTGTGTGTTTCCCTGACGCCATCATAAAAGTCAAGGGCTCATCATTTGATCCAGTGATGGGGGTATTATTGTCATATGAGAACAATACCAGCCCTCCAGGCGGTCCAGTCCATTGTACAGTCACAGGAGATAATTCCCCGGCAGAGGGGATTATCTCTCCTTCCATAGGTGTGCGTATATTGACTATCTGCCCTGATACGATTGGTATGACTAGCAGCAATACTAAGAGATAGGGCCTCACAATGCCACCCCACCTGCCATTTCAAGTGTTATCATGTATTTAATCTCTTAAAACACATTTATATGTCTTTGCCGTGTACAAGCCCCGTCGCAAAATCTTCATGCATATGGCGCTTTTGGTCTTTGCTCGCGTTTGTTGCGTTGCATTGCGGCCATCAGCCGTTCCAGTTCATCGATTTTCATTAACAATTCCCTTTTGTTCTTGTCTTCTGCTAGGAGCAGTCTATGATGTTGTGTCAGTTCAAAATCTTCTTTTTTGATGGCTTGGCTCACTTCTGCCAATTTCTTGATGTTCGCGTTCAGTTCGATCAAGGTCTTGCCGGCAGTCTCAAGTTCATTGCGTATTTTCATGTAATTGGTCTTGTCTATCTCAAGATTCTTCCCATATATCGCAAATTGGTCGGTCAGTTCTTTCTCGAATTTTTCAAGCATGTGTTTTTGCGTCCCTTTGTTGAGGGCTTTGAATTCAGATAATTCATCCCATATTTCAGCCTTGAACTTCTCCAGCTCCGCTTTCATCTCCCGCGCGTCTTCGCTCTGTTCCTTGTTCGTCTTTTGGAGTGTGCTTATCTGTTTCTTGTACTCTGCTGACAGTTCGCCCACTAGTTTGTTCTGGCTCTCTAGCTCCTTGCGTATCGAGTCTAACCCTTCTTTAAGGTCAAGCAGCTCTTTGATTTTGCCTAGCATGAAAACGCAGTAATTGCCCCTCTCTTTTATTTGTTGTGGATACCCCACCCCTCTTGGCGGTTGGGAGTTTTCATTTATTGTGCCAAAAGCATTAAATATGCTTGGGCATTTGATAATCCATGGCGAATTTTATCGAACAGATTCAAAAGATCAACGAGCTTGCCAATCAGCTTCTAAAGCAGGGCAAGGCTAAGTCATCGAACGAAGCGTATGCTATGGCTGAAGCCGCTATCGCTGGCAATGAGCTTTCTGATTTCAACAAAGCTGCCAAGAAGACTGTTGACGATTTCCAGTCTTATGGCAACGCTGTGCGTGATAATGCGATGCGTCAGCCAAGAGAGTGGAAACGCCCAGAGGATCAGAAGTAGATTTTTTCTCCTTTCTTTATCTTAATTGGTCTTGAAATCTCCAAGAGGTACCTATAGGGCGTACAACAAGTATGCGTACGGAATGGTTTTAGGATTACAGTTTCAAGCACTCGTTTGTTCTTGTCGAGATAGATCAACTGCAAGGTCTGGCACAACCATGTGTGTATCCCATGACGCACATCCCGCTTATAGATAAAAAGAGCATTTTCTCCACTCCTGCCCATGAGACCCACAGCCTGGGAGATCATCTCGTCGCAGATTTTCACAGGTAAAATCGCGCCTTTGATTTCGACAGTCATCATTCATCTTCCCAGCGATATGTTGAGTATAATATACCTTCGTGATAATATTGCGTTCGTATTGTTTTTCCGACCATTTTTCTGTCGGTCACAAGGGATTTGCCTGCCTCCTGCAAAGAGATTGTTTCGCCTTTGAGTTCTTGGCATCCATTGCATGCCCGTCTATGGACGGGAGGTTCGCTTAAATATAACGGACAGGGCACCTCCTTTTCACTGTCGTACCTGATATATTGGTCTGTTTTAGGACAATAGATGACATATTCGCCCATATTCCCAGATTTAGCCTATTGCTCTTAAATCTTTCACAGGAATCGCCAGAATGCGAGCTTTATTCTCTGATGCATGTCTATCTCTTTGGCTTTCTCCCGTGACTGTGTGGCTACAAGGGCGCGGTCCTTGTTGCGGTCTATCCATTCTTGCAATTGGCCGTTTCTGGCCTTGATATAGCTCTCAAAATCAGTCTTGCTCTGGATATTATGCGCCCCTACCAATTCTAGCATCACCTTGTATTCAGGGTATACTTTGAGCCGTTCGGGGATTTTCGCTTTTAGCTCATCGCCGTATGGTGCCATGAGTATGTCCAGTTTCCAAGGTATTTAATTCTTGCCCCCTATTAGTCTTATTTCATTCCCAGGAATGACATGAGAATGATATTACTCCCCAAAATAATCCAATATCCTCTCGCAGCTCATGGCGTTCACCACATCCCTCTTGGTCGCCCATCCCCGTCTGGCTGTGAGCACTCCATATTTGAGATTGTCAAAGTGCTCTGGCATATGGGCGTCTGTTGTAACTGCTATCTTGACCCCATGGCGCACGGCTTCCCGGATCTCGTTATCCTTGATATCCAGCCTATCAGGTTGACTATTGACCTCAAAGACCGTGCCGTTTTGTTTTGCTGCATCCAACAGTTCCCCAAAATCATATTTTATTGGCTCTCTTCGATTGATCAATCGTGCGCTTAGATGCCCTATGACATCCACGTGTGGGTTCTCCATGGCTTTTACTATGCGTTTGGTAGTCTTGACGGAGTCACTTTTGAATCCAAAGTGCACTGATGCTGTCACGACATCCATCTTGGAGAGCACTGCGTCGGGCACATCGATACTGCCGTTTTCAAGTATATTTGCCTCACATCCCTTCAGCAATCGGATTCCAGGCACTTTTTTCTGCATGGCAGATATCTCCTGCCATTGTTTCTCGAATTGCTTTGGATTTAGGCCGCCTGCGATCTTGAGGACTCCGGTGTGGTCGCTTATGACTAGATATTTTCTTCCGCGTACCAACGCCGCCTCTGCCATCTCAAGGATGCTCCGTGTTCCATCTGACCATTTGGTGTGGCAGTGGAGTTCTCCTTGTATATCCTTGACAAGGACAAGTTCGGGTATGTTGTTTTTGAGCGCGATATCGATCTCTCCTTGAGCCTCACGCATCTCTGGAGGCATATACTGCATCCCCATCTTTTGATAGACCGAAGTTTCTGTTTTGCTGGACAATGATTTATTTTTCCGGTCAAAGAGGCCATACTCGCTTAGTTTCCACCCCTTTGACATAGCTATCTTTCGAAGTATGATATTGTGCTGTTTGCTTCCTGTGAAGTACATCAATGCGCTTCCCCATGATTTGGGATCGATCACACGCAGGTCCACTTGCACCCCGCTCTCCAGCTTAACCGCTGATTTCGTTTCCCCATGCGCGATGACATTCCTGACATTTGGCATCTTGACAAAGGCTGACATCACGGCACTAGGCTCTTTTGTTGTGCAAAGTATGTCGATATCACCCACAGTTTCTAGTCCCCGTCGTAGTGATCCTGCAGGTTCTATGTTCAAAACAAGCGCATTCTTCTTGAGGTATTCGACAGTCTCCCAAGCGACAGAGTATGCTTGATTGAGCAGCATCCGTTTCCCGTATTGTTTGGATTGCTCCAACGCAGATAGTATATTGTGAGCCTCTTTTTTCCCAAGGACACCCTCAAGTTTCCCTGCATGTCTCAATAGAGATTTCTTATCTTTGATCCCTAGTTTAGTGTATAGTAGTTTCGCGCGTTTAGGGCCTATCCCTTCTATTGAGAACATTTCCGCGACATTGATAGGCGTCTCTTTGCGTAACTTTTCTAGATATCTAAGCCTGCCCACTGCTAGATACTCGTGTATCTTCTCGGCTATATGCGCTCCGACCCCAGGGATGCTTGCAAGACCCTCTTTCTCCTCGATTTGCGCTATATCTGTTGAGAGGCTTTCGATTGATTGAGCCGCCCGGCGGTAGGCTTTTGGCTTGAATTGGACGTCTTGGATTTCCAAAAGGTCGGCGATCTCGTAAAGTATCTTTGCGACTTCCAGATTTTTCATTGGATGTGCACTACCTTGCTTGAGAGGTATTGGTGCGCTTTTAAGAGCAGCCCTTGGTCTGGTTTGCTCAAATGGCGCATTGTGGCGTCAAATGGCAGCCATCGAAATCCGATATGCTCTTTTAACACCACGTCTTTGTCTC
>CAYHWL010000135.1:0-4174 GCA_964359785.1 uncultured Methanosarcinales archaeon
ACCAGGTCTGCTAAACTTCTTCAGGTTCGTGTCCAGTTGCAGGGGGTCAGTCCAATATAATCAAATCGGAACCAGATGAAGTTCATGGTGTCGTTTACGAAATATCACCATCGGATGAGAGTCAACTGGATATTAAAGAAGGTGTAAAAAATGGTTCTTACAGAAAAGAAATGATGACTATTGAAATCGGCGTTCAGCGTCGTGAGTGCCTCGTATATGTTGACCCAATAGAGAAAGAGGGTACGCCGAAGCAAGAATACATAGAGAGAATTAACAAAGGTATTTTGGACGCAAAACTACCCTCTGCATATATTGAACGTTATGTGAGAAAATTTATACCTGCATAACGCTAAAATAAAGCTATGTGTAACATCTCCTCCATCTGACACGACAAAACATATTTTGGCAGTAACTATTTAAAAAATGATAAAATACAGCCATGAAATGTACGCAATATTTTTCATTAATCAGGCAACGACCAGACAGGGCAATCATCAAAGAGGAGTGGATATTGGATACCATCAAAAAACCTGTAAAAACAGAAGTTCAAACTGATGGAAGGATAAGGAAATGGAAGTTTATTGAAGACATTGGAAAATACTTAAGAATAATTCTTTTAGAGGACGGAGAGACCGTTCATAATGCTTTCTTTGATAGAAACTTTAAGGAGGAGGAAAAATGAAAATTCGTTATTTCTCGGATACAGATACAGCATTGATTGAGTTTTCAAATGTTCCTGTTATTGAGACAAAAGAAATATCAGAAAACCTCTACATAGATCTGGATGAGAAGGGGAATCTTGTCAGTATGACTATTGAACATGCAAAAGAAAAAGCAGGCATGTCAGAAGTTTCTTTTTTGCAAATGGAAAAAAGTGTTGCCTAACAAATCACTCGTGCGGATGGCTGATAGCCACCGCACAGTCTGGTCGTTAGGCGGTGAAATATGAAGAAAGCATTGTATCTATGGTCGATAAAAAATGCTCCTGTTATCACCGACAAGCTATGAAAAAGCCAGAGGTTTTTTCCATATTTCTTATAACTTTAAGCTTCCTTTGCAAATTATCTCTAGTATACTCAGCCGAACAGATTGACACCGATGCCGTCGTTACCGGGATTGAGATTCTTGATTACGGTATTTATGAGGGAGACCGCTTAGGTAGTGTAAGCGCCGAAGCCACTTCTCTGGGGAACACAAAAGTCTATAACTCCAAAACTATCAAAATAGTAGAGAAGACTGCCAGAATTCCCGCAGAAATCGGGAAAAGGTTCGGCATGAGATACATTCTTCGCGGCACACCGCCCAGCGCAAAGATAGAACATACAATAAAGGTCATTACACCAGGTCTTACAAAGACACCAGAGCCAGAACCCGAGATTTATATTCGTCCGGGGATAAGACGTCCCCCGAGAAATGCACCTAAGACTGTCACGGCTGAGCAGTGGCAGGCACATGCGCAACTTGGCGAACTCTCATACAACGGTTTTGAGTTTGAGCATGATTGGGAAGTTGTACCCGGAACTTGGACATTTCAGATATTGTATAAAGACAAAATACTTGCTGAGCAGTCTTTCGACGTATATTTGGTTCCAAAGAATGAAGTTTCTGAAGACCTTCCATCGCCAGCCAAGAAGGTTATTGAGTATTTGAAGTCCTCAGACTGCACTGATCGCTTGCGGGCTGTTTATATGGTCAAAGTTCTTGGCAAGGAGGCTGCACCTGCCATCCCATATCTGATTAAGAACCTTGAGAAGTATTCTAATGAGAATCAGATCGCCTTCGATTGTGGAAGCGCCAAAGAGACCCCTTCAGCCATCGCCGCAATTGGTGATGTTGCAATCGGACCGCTGATAGAGAAACTTTCCCATCACCAGTGGACAATGCAGGCAGGTGCGGAAAAAACTCTGATGCTCATAGGCGAGACTGCTATCGATCCACTCATAAACGCGGCGAAAAACGGCCGGCATCTCGATACCCGTAGACAAGCCATAAAACTTCTCGGGGATTTTAATGATGGCCAGCGTATAGCACCCCATATGGTTGAACTTTTGAAAGACTATTTTCCGGAAATCAGATATGCTTCGCTTGAGACCCTTCAAAAATTAAAAGAGCCTGTACCGATAACACTTATAATAGATGTTCTTAAGAACGATCAGAAGGTGGGGATAAGGCGTAAGGCTGCCGAATTACTTGGCGACTTCAAAGACCAGGCGGCTCTTCAATCGCTCATTTACGTCTATAAGAATACGCTTGATGATTGGTTCGTCAGAGAAGCAGCTTTGCTGTCTTTAGTGAAAGTAGCAGAGCCGGCGCAAGTAGTATCTCTTATAGAAGACTTTTCACGCGAAAATGACCCGCTGATAAGAAAAGAGATACTGCAAGTTCTTTCAACCAAAGATGATATGAATTATGCAAGGATTCATGGTTACGGACTTAGCGATCCAAATAGCAATGTAAGAGCGGCCGCTATAGAGGGATTAATAAAGAATAAGAATTCCAATGATGTCCTCAGGACTGCCTTGAATAACAAGGATGAGAAATTAAGAATGCCAGCATTATTCGAGCTTTCGAGACGTAATGATCCAGCCGCATTAAGATTGCTGCCTGAAATACTCAAGGACATCAATACATATAGCCGCCTTGAGGCGGCAGTGATATTAGCGAACATTAAAGACGATCGTGCCTTTGAAACATTAATGGAAGTTGCGAAGCTCAAGGATCCCGGGATAAAGGATGCCACTGTTTACCGGAAAATAGCTGGATCTTTCAGATCCGGAAATCTTGCCAGGGAGGTGGAGGAAGAAAATCAAAGACTGGCTATTGCGGCGATCCGTGCCCTTGGTATATTAGGTGACAGAAGGGCGCTTGGGATAATAATTGAAGCAACGAATCATCAAAACACAGATATTTTGGATGCTGCGCTTGAGGCTCTTGGGATGATGCCTTATCCTGAATCCATAAACTATCTTGTTGAATACATAGCTCAGGATCATAACCCGAGAACAGATCATAGATATCTCGCAAGAAACTCTTTGATCAGGATTGGCAAATCCTCTGTTGCCCCCTTGATTGAATCCTTGCGAAAAGAGAAGGGGAGAAGGCTTAACAATATCCGGAACGAATTCATATATATTATGAGAGATATTGGCACGCCCTCCATATATTATCTTGCCAATGCCATTAAAGATACGAATACAGAGGTGAAAAGATCTGCAGCAAAGGCACTTTCCCAGTTCAAGGAAATAGAGGCAGTTAAAGCTCTGGTAGATGCGCTTTATGATAAACAGGTGCGACATGATGCAGAACGATATCTTGAGAACATGGGCACTCAGGCCGTTAAACCTCTTTTACCTCTCATGGATGAAAAGGACCCGGACGTGAGATTTTCCGCTTTCAGGATATTGGGAACCCTCGGTGAGAAAAGCGCACTCAAACCTCTTCTGAAAGCCCTTAGAGATGAAAAACTAGAGCGGCTGGCAATAGAACCTCTCGGTGGTATAAAACACCGCAGAGTCATAAAGGTCCTCATCAAATTATTGAGAGACGACAAAGATTATATCAGGCATAATGCCATAAATGCTTTAGGCGCAATCGGTAACAAAAAAGCGGTCGTACCTCTTTTAGAATTGCTTGAAACTGAGAAAAATAATAATATGCAGGATCGAATAATAAGTGCTTTGGGTATGATAGGCGATAAGAAAGCATCACAAAACATTGTAGTATTTCTAAATCATAATAACAGTCAAACACGTATAAAAGCTGCAGAGGCACTAATTAAAATTGCCGCTCCTGATTCGGCTGTAGCCCTTGTCGATGCCCTTGAAGATAAGGAATATATAGTACGTAATTATGCATATAAAGCGTTAAGAAAAATTACAAAAGTCGATTGTGGACACTATCCAGACGCTTGGAGACTATGGATAGAGCGGAATAGAATACCGGAAACCGAAGAACCAGAAGAAGAGGAAATAGGGGTTCTTAAACGAATCCATCTTTTCCTGATTGATCTGCTTTGGGATATCTGGATGTGGTTCTGACAGATATTATCGCTTGATGTTTTCAGCGTCAGTAGAAAGCGTGCATATTCGGACTATTTACCGAAAAGGTATGAATAAATCAGCGCCTAACGAATCAATTCAGTGGACGCGTAATACGCCCCGCTGATTTCATCGTT
>CAYHWL010000136.1:0-4129 GCA_964359785.1 uncultured Methanosarcinales archaeon
AATCATGGTGAATCGTGATGAGAGGCCGGAATGTTTCAGACAGATAAAACAATTCCGTGATGGACTGCTAGACGGCCTTGAAGAAGTCACAGGCAGGACCAAAGAGGACCTCATGCAAGAGCTGAACAAGATACTCCGCAGGTATAATCCGATATTCTGAATTTCTAATCATCAACCCTTGGCTATACTCCAGAGATAAACCCGCTCGGCGACAAGTTGATGCAGTACTACGATAAGATCATGGATGGGTTCTAGCGACCTTTTTATTTTTCATTAAGAATGAGAAAAGTGTATAAACAGTGTATATCTAATCAGATATCATGGATCCCAAAAAAGCGTCTAAGAAAACCAAGAGTCGATTGGAGGCTAATATACAAGAGGATATTGAGTGGATGGTGAATGATCAATAAGACAAGAAAAAAAGAGAATAGAAAGCGATTACATCATCCCGTCCATGCCGCCTGGCATGCCACGAGGCATTGGCTGATCCCTCTTGCCCCCTGCGATGACATCATCGATCCTTAATATCATCGTGGCGACTTCAGACGCGCTTTTTATGGCCTGCGTCTTGATCTTCAACGGCTCAATCACGTTGCCCTTCCAAGCATCACGGACCTTGCCGGTGAACACATCAAGACCAGCCCACTTTTGACCTTTATCATGGGCTGATTTTAGCTCGGCCAATTTATCGATAGGATCAAGACCCGCCGATTCAGCAAGCGTCCTTGGGATCACTTCGACTGAATTAGCGAAAGCCGCGACAGCAAGCTGCTCTTTTCCCTCAAGACTGTCAGCATATTTTCTTAGCTGTCTTGCAAGCTCCATCTCGACAGCGCCTGCACCAGCGACAACCTTGCCAGAGATCAAAGCGGCACGGATATCACCGATACCATCAGTGAGAGTACGCTTTATCTCAGCGGCGACATGCTCTGTCCCGCCTCTCACCAAAATGGTGACCGCCTTTGGATTCTTGCATTCCCGCACAGCAGTCATCTGCTCATCGCCTATCTTTATCTCCTCGACTAGGCCTGCAGACCCAAGATCCTTTGGAGAAAGCTCTTTTATGCTAGTGACAATCGACGCGCCTGTCGCCTTGCTCAATTTCTCAAGATCAGTCTTTCCGACACGCCTCGCGGCATAGACGCCATTTTTAGCAAGGAAATACTGCGCCGTGTCATCGATACCTTTCTGACAGAACAACACATTCGCGCCAGTCGAGAGGATCTTGTTGACCTTATCCATTATCATCTTCTCTTCTTGGTCGATGAAAGCCTGGATCTGCCTAGGATCGGTTATCTGGATCTTTGCATCAGTCTCGGTGTCTTTCACTTCGACTGCACAGTCCAAAAGGGCGACCTTCGCATTCTTCACCCTTGTAGGCATACCCGGATGGACACGTTCCTTGTCAAGCATGATGCCTTGGAGAAGCTCGGTATTCTCTATACCACCGCCAGTCTTCTTCTCGAGCTTGATGTTTGATAGGTCGATTGTGAGCTTGCCGTTCTCGTTTTCCTCGGCTACGCTAATCACAGCATTCACCAACATCTCCGCAAGGACCTCCTTATGGGATTCTGATGATTTGCCAGTCATAGCAGTCATCGCGATATTCTTGAGAAGGGCCCTGTCCTTTATAGTGCAAGACTCGGCTATCTTCTGAAGGATCTCCTGCGCTTTCTCTTCAGCCATGATATAGCCCCTAGAGACCATGGTAGGATGCACATTCTGCTCCAAGAGGAACTCCGCATTCTTGAGAAGCTCGCCGGCAAGGATGACCGCAGTAGTAGTGCCATCGCCAACTTCAGCCTCTTGAGTCCTTGCTATCTCCACGATCATCTTCCCTGTCGGATGCTCGATCTGCATCTCCTCAAGGATGGTGACCCCATCATTAGTTATCGTGATATCCCCTAAAGAATCGACAATCATCTTGTCCATACCCTTTGGACCTAGTGTAGTGCGGATCTGCTCGGCCACCAATTTCGCGGCCTCGATATTGAGCTTCTGTGCGTTGCGCCCTGTAGTCTTCGTTGTGCCTTCAGGCAGGATAAAAATCGGTTGCATATCTCGTCCCATGGTAAAATTACCTCCTTTGGTGTCTAAACAAGGGGGATTGAGAGAGGCTATAAAAAGTTTGTCAGTGAAAAAGACGATTATTAGGGCTTAGAAATGACGATTTCCGTGTTTTTAGAGGTCAACGGGACGAGCATCGTCACTTTGGAATGCGTGAAGTACTCGCTTAGACGCTGACCCTCCTGATTATAGAAAAGATAGATCATATCAGCCAAGAGGACGATCTGGAATGGCGGGAAAGGGATGATAAAGAGGTTCCGCAAAAGGCAATGCGCGAACGAATCCTTCTCGAAA
Source organism: uncultured Methanosarcinales archaeon (assembly GCA_964359785.1). Classification (GTDB taxonomy): domain Archaea; phylum Nanobdellota; class Nanobdellia; order Woesearchaeales; family JAGWAF01; genus JACQSU01. Next base: position 2,362 of record CAYHWL010000136.1, read on the forward strand.
ACGCGAGTGAGATTGAAGATCATCATACCCGGCGTCTCCCCCAAGACATACTCAAATAGAACAAAATAAAGATAGACCACAAGGACGATGAACACTGCTAGGATGTTGAGCAGACGAAGGGTCTGCGGATCCCCAAGCAAAGCATCATAGACCTCCATCGGAGAACCTGAAACACCTTTTAGCAGAAGGCCTGCGAACGGGCCTAACAAAGCTAGTTCGATGAACAACAGATCCACGAGAAAAGCGAAGAATCGCCGGGAGTAAGAAGCTGGGATTGTCAGGGTTCGCATGGGATTTTGGTGGAAAAACACTTATTAATGCTTGTGGTGCAATGGGCTGCGGTGAAAATCTCGCTAGCGCTCCGGGTCAGCATCTGCTCGGCATAACGGCTACATTTTGCACTTGCTTGCCACCCCGTATGGGGCAACCCCCGACAAGCCCACTTCGTATCGATATGCCTCGCCTGATGATGCTGACCTACATTTTCACCGCAGCCGGTGCAATGGATTATATCTCGCACCCTTGACTTTGGTAGGGATCTTCTCTCTTGATAGCACCATAAGCCATCTTTGCGATGCCTCCTCCCGATCAAACCAATTGTGATGGAATTCCCTCAATGAGATGATATGACAAGGACCTTCGACAGGACAGCAGACCCTGACCTTGCTCCCTTCTATCCCCTTTATCAAAGCGTAATGACCGCCTTCTCCAGAATCAGGAAAACGTCTTGGGATCATATTGTAGTTGACGATGAGCGGAAGACCCAGCGAGAGAAGGGATCTCAAGTCACGGATGGATGTGTCCCGCTTCACAAAAGAATAAAGACCCAACTTTCTCACAGTAGTTATCATCTGGATATGCCAAAGACCATCTCTTGTGAGCTTAGAGAGCCGATTGATAGACCGCTCACTTCTCTTGATACCAAGCGCGGCAAGCGCCATACGAATAGACGCCGGACCGCAAGAATAGTCCAACTCCTGCTCATGCCAAGTATATTTCATGGGATAACAACAGTGATTTGGAGATATAAAGGATTTGGTAGGAAAAGATATGAAAAGAAGAGAAAAAGAAAAGAAAAAGAATGCCTACTTCTTCTTTATATCCAATTCCATCACGGCATACTCCTTCTGATTTGTGAGAGCGATGCCGTTCTCCTTGGTCACATTCACTGCTACCCTACACTTATAGAGTGTCGCAGGCGCCGTGCCAAGCACATTGAACCTGACAGGGATGATCGCTGACTGTGTGGGAGCCAATTCATAGTCTGTGAAAGACTCAAACTGGATAACCTCCCCGGTCTTGACCCGCGCACGCAAGGCATCATCACCAAGCGCATCAAAACAACTAAACGCGGGTTGGATGCTAAATGTGGACTTGAGACGCTGATTGTTCCTGATAGCAAAGACAAATTCCTTACCATCAGCATCAAGGGTCGTGGTAGGGAATGTCAGTGAATCGACAGAATCCAGAAGCGTCCTTTTCTGCTCTTCTCCAACCCGGGTCATGACATCGCCAAAACTGGTGGTGCCAGTCTTGAACACGCTCTTGACAAAAGACAGGCCAAGACCAAGGACAGTGACTGCGATGATAAGCACCACAATCGCTTCGATAGCCATCTGCAATGACGCCGAACGGGATGAGAATAATCTTTGTTTTGCCATCTGATTTCCCCACAAAAAAGGATATATAAATGTTTGTTATGTTAGACTTTTGTGTATAGTACCGTAATTGGTTTACATTCCGATGGAACTTTTCTTTATTAATGGCT
>CAYHWL010000137.1:0-4126 GCA_964359785.1 uncultured Methanosarcinales archaeon
ATAGATTTTTTGCCGTTTTCCGGCAGAGCGTTGCATCACTTCTAAATCATTTTGGAAATAAAGCACTATGTTGTCAGGCACTTTTGCGCATGCCGGAAAAAGCAGACATGAGATAATCATCAGTCTTAATAATGTGGTCAAAGATAATTTAGATATAAACATCAATCCTCCAACTATTTTTTTATACGGCAGATACTGAGAATTTCGTTTGCCAGCGTATTACAATTATTCGACATGCTCCAGAATCCAAGAAATTTGCCCATACCATGTTTTAATGCATAATTCACACATTCTTCTCTAACGCATTCTACTTCTTTACAGCTTGAGCCTGGTTGCTTTGAGCGCCCTTTGTGATCCGTGATAGTGACCGGCGCATATGGCACAGGTAATGGCAATTCATCCAGAAGTTTAAAATATGGACCCATTCCAGCTTCAATTGTATCAGTTTTGAGCCATTGATGATCAAACCCTAAATGATGAGCAACCTCACCAAGTATGGGAATCTTTGCTTTTTGAGAACATATCTCTACCATTAGACCAAATGGGTCGGTATGTAATACGGGGTTATTTAAAGCATGAATATACGGATTCAATTCGTGAGGAGAGTAAAGCAAAGAGGGAAGCAGATAAGGAATCTCTGGGCTACCTCTTAAACGCAACGATGGGTCATAGGTTGTAAATCTTCCAATATTCGGGTCCTGCGTCCTGTGCCAATTATAAGACAAGCCTGTTTCCACATCGTGATATTGTCCGAGAAGGGCAATATTATTCGTTGTTTTACCTTTGACAGAATATCTTTCACCGAAAGGTAGCAGTTCACCCTCCCATACGAGAGTCCCGCTACCGTTGGTCATGAGGATTGGTGTTCCTAAATGGTCTGTGTGATAAAAATACGTCTCTTTTAAATCTGCATATGAAGTTACAGAAACATAATAAGTCGTTCCGTTAGTCAAACCGGTTATCGTATGTGTTGCTACATCTCCAACATCAACAGAGCTTGTATAATTCCCTGAAGCTGTTCCCCAGTATACCTTGTATCCATCCATCGGTTCTTGATTAGCAGTCCAAGAAACGGTTAACTGTTTATCACCGGGAATTAAATTTAAATCTGTAGGAGCTTGAGGAACTGGCATCCCTTCCCACCATTCGTCAACACGAGCAATAGGAACACTGCCGAGGTAGATATAGTCAATGTTTACCTGACCCTGTTCGTCGTATTCGCCTATTAAGCTTCCTATTTGATCATAGATAAAATATGTTATCTTTCCGTCTACCGTTTTCTTCACACGTTGGCCATTGGCATTATAAACGTATTCACCCAATACCTTTGAATCTTCAACTGCCTTTATTAACCGCTGGTTTTGATTATAGATGTAAGTCTTTTGGTTTTCAGATACTGTATTACCGTTGTTATCGTATGAGAATGTAAAAGCTTTAGCTCCTGTGCTTGTTATCAGTTTATTCGCACTATAAGAATAGTTCGTTACTCCTGCGCTTGAGTTCTCTGTTAATCTATTGCCAACGGAATCATAATTGTAGCTAATCGTTCCCCAAATGCCTGTGGCTTGTGTGAGTCTGTAAAGTGCATCGTAAGCAAAAGTCTTAGTTTTTGTGGAATCGAGAACATCGGTGATAGCTGTAATGTTTCCTACGTTGTCCCTCGCGTATGAGAGCTGTTTTAAATTGCCGATACTTAATGAACTTAACTGATTGCGGTTGTCGTAGGTTTTTGTGGTTATAAGATTATTGCCTTGTGTTATGGAGGATATCGCGCCGCTCGAAAGGTAGGCGATGTCTTTTATAATCTCTTGTCGCTTCCCGTCTTTTTCCTCAATGACTTTCACAATTCTCCCTATCGGGTCGTACTCATAACTTATGATACGGCCACTTGGATAGGTAATGGCTGTAAGCGCACCGCTGAGTGTGTAAGAATATGATGTGTTGAAGGTCTTGCCCTCGATTGTTTTTGTCTCTGTCGTGAGCCTATTGCTCGAATCATAAACATATGCCGTTGTTCCCGAAGGGTCAGTCATTGAAAGGACTTTTCCGGTTGAATCATACGAATATGAGATGTCCTGAGAACTGTCAGGGAAGTTAATGGATGTGAGGCGATTCAAGTTATCATAAACATAGCCGACTGTTATTTCATCAGGCGTGGCCTTGGATATAGGATTCGCTGTCAGATCATAAGCGTAGGACATATTTTGTACTGTGCGGCGCATTTCCAATGAAACAGAACGATGTAGGCTTGCTTCTGAAATACTTGTAAAACATAAAATCAAAATCAACAGATATATGTATTTTCTGAACATCCTTTTTTCATCTCAAAAATGATTTTTGAAGGTTTGACCCTCATTTTTTCTCTTCTTTTATCATTTTCTCTCTGCTATGATTTGAATTAAGTCAGCAGAGAATAAGTAATCTTTTATTACCCGTTTTACTTCCTTCGTTTTAATATTAAGCTGCCATACCCGCATATAGTTTCCACCGTATATGGTTTCATGACGGCTCACAACAAAAATATGCTCTCCGTCTTTAGCCCAATAGTAGCTCCAAGGATACGAAAATTCATTTTTAAAAGTATCTGTAAGATTATCTAAAATATCTCCTTTTGTATTGATAAGATAATAGTTCGAGTCCTTATATTTATATGACGAACCCCAAGGATATTCAGAAATTAATATCTTTTCATTATCTATAGGCGACCATTGGCATGAAACTCCCTTTTTTATTTTTTCGACTTTCCCTCCAGTGGCGCTAATGATTGCAACATAGCCTTCATTTGTTATAAAAGCTATTTTCTTTGCATCAGGGCTCCATGATGGAGGCATTTTGTACCCAATAGCTTTTGTTGCCTCAGATGAAAGAATGCTAACTTTTTTTGTTTCTAAATCAAGAATTGATAAATGTCCATCGGAATAAAAAACTACTTTCTTTTCATCGGGCGAGACTGCTGGACGCTCACATCTGCCCTCATATAATACATCAATTGTCCCATCATTGATGGAAAGCAGTTTAAGAAAATTTTTCTCATCCTCTTTGCTTGTTACGGCATATCCTCCTCGCTCATTTAGTGTTCTAAATCTAACTTCGCAGAATGCAACTAATTTTTTGTTTGGTAAATAATCAATGCCTCGAATAAAACCATAAGTGTTTGAATATACCTCATAAGGATACTGCTCTTTTAAATCATATACTGTAATAGTACTTCCTGGGACAAAAATAAAACTGTTTATACCATCAGGAATATTTTCAACTTTTCCCTTTGTATTTATACAGCCAGGCATAACTACACAACCGCACAACGATATTAGTATGATAGCGCTAAATATGTACTTAATTTTTTCCATTTATCCTCCGCAATGTTTTTTCCTGCATTTACCTATTATCCCATTTGCCCAAGTACAACAATCATAAATGCCAGGCAACCAAAGGCATTTTTCTTTTCCTATATCAGACCTAGCTGCACTAATTACACAATCTTCAAATTCCTTTTCGCAGTTACATTTAATTTTATTGCAATAATTATTTAATGGTTTTTCATCCTGTGTGATACCACCTTGACCATTACATCTTGGATGCCAGCTGAATGCATTAAGTCCTGCAGTAATATAACAATGTGGTACAACATAAAATTCATGATTTTTCCCCCAATCTGTAAATGCTTGTCGTATACAAAGATTAACCACCAAGCCATATGGGTCTACAAATGTTTGGGGGTTATTCAGGGTATAGACATAAGGATTTAATTCTTGAGGAGTGTAAAGCAAAGAGGGAAACAGATATGGTATTTCCGGACTTCCCCTTAAACGCAACGATGGGTCATACGTAGTAAATCTTCCAATATTCGGGTCCTGCGTCCTGTGCCAGTTATAATATTTGTCTGTCTCTATATCGAATAATTGTCCAGTGAACCCTAAATTATTAGCAACACTTCCTTTAACTAAATTTCTTTCACCAAAGGGGAGCAGGTCTCCATCGAATACAATAGTGCCACTGTTGTTGGTCATTAGTATGGGAGTTCCCAAGTGGTCAGTATGGTAGTAAAGCAATCTGCTGATATTTGCATAAGCTTTTATTGCAACGTAATACGTGATTCCATTTGTGAGTTCTGTTATGGTGTATG
>CAYHWL010000138.1:0-4101 GCA_964359785.1 uncultured Methanosarcinales archaeon
GCTTGCTGACCCGACTTCCAGGTTATACTTGCATTGCGGCAGTTCCAGCTCTTCAAAGAACACCTTATCCATCGAATAGGAATAATGCTGTCCTGAATGCACGACAAAATAGTCTATTTTTCGTTCTTCGCACGCCCGTATCAATGAGCTCATCTTGATTATTTCGGGTCGTGTGCCAAGCGCTATGCAGATTTTCATTGTGACAAAAGATTGGGCTTGTTGGATTTAAAGGGTGCGTTTAGACTCTTGAGAACCATCGGTAGAACCACAATTCGATGATGTTCCTTGCGTAGCGTGCTATCATCTTCCGGAAGGAAAACTTGCTCTGGCCTATCTCCCGGTTGACCAATACAAATGGCACTTCTACGAATTTAGCGCCCATCTTCGCCAATTTCACTGATATCTCCAATTGCACGGCAAATCCGGTCCTCTCGATGTTCACTTTCTTGATTGTGCTTGCTCTGTATGCTCGAAATCCGCTTGTGGCATCTTTTACAGGGAGCCAGTAGACTGCCCTAAAAAACCAGTTTGATGCTACGCTAAGCCATACTCTCCAGGTCGGGACATTTTTCATTCCCCCTCCTGGCACATATCTTGAGGCATAGACAACGTCTGCGTCTCCCATGGCGTCTAGCATATGTGGGATGACTTCAGGCGGCTGCGTCATATCAGAGTCAAGTTCGACTATCACTCTTCCTTTTGCTTCTTGGATGCCTGTGCGTATCGCTGCTCAAAGTCCTTTGTTATTCTCATGGTTGACAAGGCGTAGCGAGGGGTATCCCTTAAGCATTTTATTGACGATGGCTGGAGTCTTGTCACTTGACCCATCATTGATTATGATAAGTTCATAATCCTCATTGAGCTTGACCCTTTTTTTCATCTCATTGATGAATTTCTCTATGCCTTCCTCTTCATTGTATGCGGGGACTATTATGCTGATCATTGTATCTCACTCCATCGTTGTATCAGTTGGTCTTGGATTTCATTGGTTTTTAAGACTTTCAATTTCTTTCCGATGTAAGTGTAATTTCCAGGTTTGATCGCGAGCATATCGAATTGAGGTGCTGCGCTGCTTGCCGGGTCCAATCGTGCATGCACTTTCACAAAAGTTATCCCGTTTTCAATCAGATAATCGGCATACACAGGTGTCGTCCGCAGGCATTGCATGCTGGCATCCTGGTTCGCAGGCAGATTCTCAAAATTCTTCATGCAGCTGTATTGCTGTTCAGCTCCATAATGATCCTCATAGAGGTACTTCACAGAATAGTTGTCCAGCAATTCCTTTATCGTTTCACTCTTGTTGCCATACAGCATTATTGCCGTGTCAGCCACACGTTTATTTATGTCGACAAAAGGTGAGGTGTGCGTCCTTCTTGCGATGGTGACTTTTTTGCCTGTGAGAGCATTGAGTGCGAATCCGGTCTCTTCATGTCCTACAAGGAATACCTCATTGTTGCCAGCTTCGGCTTTTATCTGGTCTGCCATGATAAACATCGGGTTTGCCTGTCTTCCAGCGTTCGTCCAGATGTCAGAATCATAATCTGCGTATATGTAATAAGCATTTGCGCACACGATTAGTATCCCTGCTAGATACACAAAAGGCTTGATAGTAGGACCCACGCTCCTATATACGAGATAGATTGCGCAGACAAAAAGAAGAGGTTTGGCAAGGTCGAATATGTAGCCAAAGGCATAGTATCCTATGCTGGTTCCAAATAAGGGAAGTGTGATGATAGGGTGCAAAAACCCTATTGCGGCGACAAAGAATGTTGTTGTTATCGCTTCGAATCGAGGGTGTTTTTGCGTAGCCCAGTATAATCCTAATGCGGAGATGACGCTAATCAGGAGAGTGGCGATATTATGTGTGAAGAAGAACAGGTGTTGTATCATCCCAAGGACGGCCTCAAAAGTGACGGCATCGCCTGCCGCGACATAGTCTGCCCAACGGTTTGGTGTGACTCCGTGATATATGAATATTCCAGGACCCCAGTAAAGTAATCCTATGGGCAGCCCAATAATCACGATTGGAAGCATCCATTTTATCTGCGAGATGATTGTGTCTTTCAATCCGGATGATATCAGCTTCCATTTCCCTTCCTCATTTTTCATGTGGGCGAAAGTTATCCTGCTTATCATTAGTAGACCCAGGTACATGAATGCGCCGATCCATGTGACCACTTGTGCAAGTCCGCACAGGCCAAGAGCTATCCCCGCGAGGATTCTTGACCATATTCCTTTGCAGTACGTTGCGAGCAGGACAAATGATGGCCAGATGACAAGTTCAGCAAATGGGCTTGCTGCGGCGTGTGGGATCTGCCATGTCGTCCAGTAGATCGCGAAGAGTAATGCGAATGTCTTGCTCTCAAATACTCTTTTGCCAAGTTGCCAAGATATGATGGCGCCAAGCAATGTAGTCAACAAGGGGATATATATCGCCGCCGTGAGTGTTGATATGCTCATGACGACGGATGTCATTGCGACGATGAGATGGAATATCCATGGGTAGTGTGCGTATTCTCCCAGGAACTGCGAGTTCATCAGGGGAGATCCGCCGTTTGCGATGTGGTTTATCACGCCAAAATGGTAGTATACGTCGCCGCCGTAGACCGGGCTTGGGAGGCTGCTAAACTGCGAGAAGAGTGACATCTCGACAAACAGGAAAGTGCCCACGATAAGTATCAGGGTGTATTCCTGCCAGCTCCAATCATTCCAAAATCCTTTCATTTTGTCTTGTTGATCTTGGGCGATGCGGCTTTTATCTTGTTTGTGGTCTTGTTCATCTCATCTGGATTCCCCCCATAGGGGTAGTTCACATGCTGTCCGCTCCAATCCACTTCATAGGTTATTATCCTTCCGCCAGTGACGCTTGTTTGGTCATCGAACACGTCAAAGTGTCTTAGTCCCACTGCCTTTAGATAGAACAGTCTTGTGAACATGCTGGTTCCAAGCGGGTATTGCGCCAAGACGACTGTGCTGTCAGCTCCATCGCTGGGGATTAGCACGGCATCGATATCATTGATGCTTTTGTTGAATTCGCGGCTTTTGAAGACACCGTCTTGCACATAGGACACTCTTTTGACTGCGTATCCGTTGTTTGCTTGATTGACGGAGTAGTCGGTTGTGTTGATCTCAATCCCATTTTGGCATTTCCATATCTCGCCAGACAACTTGCAGGGTGTTGTCCCTGCATATCCTGGCCATGGGCTGATCCATGTGTTGATGCTGCGGTCATCCCTCTGGCTTTTCAACTCGTCGATGAGCCGTGTGGCGTCATCGTCTTTGATGCCTAAGGATTTCACATAATCGACAGCCTGTTTCCTGCTGCCGTTCTTTGTGTTGACGTATATTTGTGCTCGTGTGAAGTTCCATGAGCCAAAGTGCGCCCAGACTCCTCCTTTGCCTATCATATCATCGCTTGCGATGACAAATGATTGTGGATGGTCACAATGCGTGAACTGCAGGATCTTATCAGGATCCTTGACTCCGCTTTTGAGTAGTTCCGCACGGGCTTGCTCTTTGTTCAATTGGAATATGCGGTAGAGTGTGTCGACTGCGCGAGGGGTGTCGTTTGCGAATTCATCTTCCAGGACTGTTGCGGCGTTATTGCTTCCACAGTTCAGCATGTGGAGGATTCCCATAGCTTCATCCTCATTGCCTGTCAAGAGCGTCTTGCCGACCCAATGGGCGACTGGAGTGTTTTGTGTTCCACCATCAAATGTGGTCGGTCTCTTTGCTAGCGCTTTGAACCAGTGTCCAAAGTCCCACCAGCTTGTGAGTATGGCATCTGGTTGCGCTTTCGCGTCTATATTTGTGAGCGTGTTCCACCATGCGTCTGAGATGAGTGGGATGTTCTGTTGGCTTGTGCCGATAGCGGCGCCCCATTGGTTCATGAAGATAAACGTCACAAAGAGTATTGTCGCGATGACTGGTGTTCCTGCTGGGACATTCATATTTCGTTTTAACCAGCCGCCAGTCCATGTGCTTAGGTTGCCGACAAAAGACGCAAGTGATATCGTGAATGGCAGTGTGAGGAGCATCAGGAATCGGACTCCTTTTGTGCTTGCGTAGACTGTCGCGGCTATCCAGAACAGCAGGATGAGT
>CAYHWL010000139.1:0-4098 GCA_964359785.1 uncultured Methanosarcinales archaeon
TGAAAAGGTGACTATATTAGGGAATATGGAAGCACCCAAGACAACTGAAACTGCACCTACTGCTTGTGAAACATGTGATATAACAGTCTGTCAAAGTTATACTGCATGTCCAGCTTGTTATTAACATATGATTGATTAGTCTTGATCATATTAATTAATTAAGCGCGTTCGTCTAGCGGTTAGGATATTCAGCCCTCTGCTGAAGGAGCTCCGTTCGATCCGGAGACGCGCTACTTAGAAATAATGAAGAACCAAAATGGATAAACAAGAAAAAATTCCTCAGTTAAAAGAATCATTCCAGTACTTTAAGAGATTTCTTTTATTGGTTAAACCGTATTGGCCAAAAATAATTAAAGGGTTGTCCCTCGGTTTAATAATTGGTTTGATTGGAATGATAACTCCATTCTTAACCAAACTATTAATTGATAAAGTTTATCCAACAGAAGATGTTTCCTTAATGCATGTTCTTGTTATTGGCATTCTTGGTGTAAGTGTTGGAAGTATTTTAATTGGAACATTGCAGAGTTATTACAGTCTCGTTATAAACACACAACTCAGTAATTCAACCAGCTTGATGTTCTTTAACCACTTGCAGCATCTTAGAATTCGTTTTTTTGATGAACACCGCGTTGGCGAGGTGATGTCAAGGTTCGGTGATATGTCCAATTCTTTGAAATCAGTTAATAATCTTTTTCAAACCGTATTTGTAAATGGGATTTATCTTTTTATAGTACCGCCGTTTCTTTTCCTGCTTCATTGGAAACTTGCTGTAATCTCATTAATAAGTTTACCCGTTACAACAATTATTATAGCAGTTTCCGGTAAGTTTTTAAGAAGGTATTGGAAGAAATCCGCGGAAGCATTTGCAGAGATCAACGCTTTCCAGGTTGAATCTCTTTCAAACATACGACTTATTAAAACGATGGTTTTAGAGAAGTATGTTTTTAATAAGACTAAAGAACAGATGGAAGGCGCAATTAATGTTCAGCTAAAAGCCGGTGCGTTAGGGCAAGTGATGGGATTACTTAATGGTTTTGTGCGTACACTCAACACAGCGCTTTTTACATGGCTGGGGTGGGGTTACATTCTTTCAAAGGAGATGACTCTTGGTGATTACATGGCATTTACGGCATACATCGGATATTTGTATAACCCGCTTTCACAAATTGTAAATCTCTTTTCGGATTTTCAGCAAACCTCTGTTTCGTTAAACAGAATGTATGAATATCTCGACAGCGAAGTAGAACAGAAACCGGAATTAGTCTACAATGAAACTCCCCCTATAATAAATAAAATTGCCGGTAAAATTGAAATTGAAAAAGTAAGTTTTTCCTACAATCCTGAAAAAACAATTCTTCATGATATTAATCTCACTATCGAAAAAGGAACTATTACTTCTATACTCGGTCCCAGCGGTTCCGGCAAGACCACACTTCTAAGGCTTCTGCTTGGCATGGAGAAATTGAAGGATGGAAATATTTTATTTGATGGTAGCCCTATAAATTCTTATTCCATTAATGAATTAAGGAAACAGGTATCGGTCGTTTGGCAGGAGTTCAGTATTATTAAAGGAACCATATGGCAAAACCTAACTCTCGGTCTCGAGAACATTGATGAAAAATTTGTTCACGAAGCCGTTCGAATTTGCAAACTTGATGAACTGATCGACAGTCTTCCGGAACATTATGAAACTGAAGTTTCAGAATGGGGAAGCACACTCTCAGGCGGACAAAGACAAAGGGTATCCATTGCACGTGCCATTTTAAGGAATTCTCCAATATTAATTCTCGATGAAGCAACTTCAAATATTGATATCAACACAGAATCAGAGCTGCTTAAAAATGTATTCGACTTTATGAAAGGAAGGACTATTATTTATGTTACTCATAGAATGACTTGCGCAAATATTGCAGACTTAGTCTGCATATTAGAGGCGGGTAAGATTCATTCTACGGGAACGCATGACGAACTATTAAACAACAGTGATTTATACAGACAGATGTATTTCTCATTAACCGGAAATTTAAGAGAGATGTCATTTAAGAATTTAAAAAAATAAGATCAATATGCTGTCCGAACAAAACCAAAATAGAAACAAAAATATTTACGAACTGCCGGATATTAAATCGAAATATTCTACCAGTATCGTTTCTAAGGTTATTACTATAACATTCGGCATAATTGTATTTTTAATTTTAGCAGCGCTATTGATCATTACTACTGTGAAGATAGATGTTACTATCGATGCCGGCGGTTTCCTTGAACCCTCCGGATTAGCATATATTCACAGTCCATTGAGCGGAGAGATAAAAAACATATTTGTCAAAAGCGGGTCTAATTTTCTAAAGGGAGATCTACTCGTACAATTTGATTCGGTTAAAGTGGCCGATCAATTAGAAAAATCGATAGATGACTTAGCTAAAAAAAGGATTGAATATGAAATTAAGGAGAGATCCCTACCTATTGAACTAGATCAGATTGAATTGAATAGAAAAAAAGCCGAAGCTCAATTGTTAAAAGCAAAAGCCAACTTTCGGCAGAAAGTCAATGATTATTTCCCCGGCTCTCAAGCGGATTCTTTAATCAAAAATTATAAACAAGGCACTCATATCACAATGGACTACGCAGTCGCTGAAATAATATCAGCCGAAGCAGAGTTAGATAATTACAGATCTAGAGAGCAAAGCACGCGGTTAAAAGAGTTGGAATTACAATCTGTTAGATTAGAGATGAAGCAGCTTGAGAAATTAATACAAAGACAAAAAGAGTATTTGACAAAAACAAAGTTCTTTGCCCCATTTGATGGAAAATTACTTACCGAGAATCTGGAAAATATGATAGGAGCCATTGTAAATGAGGGGAGTTCTCTTTTTGAAATTAGTGAAACGAATAGCTGGAAGTCGGTTCTGAATGTAAGCGAAAAAGATGTTTATGAACTTTCAATCGGCGACTCGGTTAAAATTGAAGTGAAAGCAATGAAATTAGCCGATGAATTCTTTTTGATACCGGGTAAAATTACAAATATCGCCGCGGAACCTTCTAAAGAGAAAATAAGTCAATTAGCAAATGGTTTATACCGGGTTGATGTAGCCGTCAATATCCACGATTATGAAAGGAGCTTCAGCAAATTAAGACGGGGTTTTACAATTGAAGCAAAGATTATCAAAGACAGCGACAAGATTATAAATGTTCTAATAAAAAACATAAGAAAATGGTTGTAGATCTAATGACGATTACTGATAACAAAATATATTTTAACGGTTCTTTTTCCTTGGTACGGCCCGAGTGGTTAAAAAATGAATTTGGTTCCTTAACCGGCGAGAAGATAAAGATTGCAGTAATAGATAGCGGATGTGATGAATTTATTACTAATGACTCACGAATAATAAAAGGGATCTCATTCATATGCCACAAAGAAGGATTCACATTTGAGAAGAATGATAATTATATCGACAAATTAGGACATGGAACGGCATGTATAGACATAATTTTACAAATTGCACCGGCAGTTGAAATATTGCCGGTTAAAGTTTTCGCTTCAAGGTTAGAAACAAGTATTGAGATTCTGGTTGAAGCTATAAACTTTGCGATAGATGAAGAGGTTGATATTATTAATCTAAGCTTGGGAACAAAATTATCGGAAGCACTTTATCCATTGTATTATGTCTGCGAGAAAGCAAAGGAAAAAGGAATAACAATTATTTCTGCAAATGCCAACATGGATATCAATAGTTATCCAGCAATCTTTGAAAATGTAATTAGTGTTAGTTCAGATGAAACTAATAATAAATTTGATTATAAATTTAATGATGATGAATTATGTGAATGCATTGCAAATGGTTTTCCCGATGATGCATTAACTATTTCCGGGATGAGATTAAAGATGGGTGGTAACAGTTTTGCAGCGCCGGTAATTACGGGAATCATAGCATTGTTCATTCAGAAGTACGACATACGTTGTTTAGAAGAGTTAAGAAAACTTCTGAAAAAGTTCTCTGTTAATAATAGAATAATTAATTAAGAATGAACCCAATCCTCTCAAGCTTGCCGTCTATATTTGTTCGCGGAAAGATTTCAAATATTTTACATAGCAAAGGA
>CAYHWL010000140.1:0-4097 GCA_964359785.1 uncultured Methanosarcinales archaeon
CCCTCCTCCACTCCGGTCACGCCGCCATTAGTTGTATGTCCGATTTTGTTGCCGCCGTCGCTTATAAACCATCCGTTGTTCGCATCCCAAAAGAAAATGCTCGACAGATTATAGGAATTGGACCCAGGAAAAGATTGTGTAGTCCAACTTGAACCACCATTAATTGTATAAAGAATGATGCCCCAAACACCGGGTATATTTTGATTTTTACTCCCGATCCAACCGGTATTGGCATCTAAAAAGAAAAGACATTTGGACTCGGTGTCCAATGAAATCCCTGTATTCCCAATCCACGTCCAATTGCTACCGCCGTCAGTTGTTTTAAGAATTTTGCGTCTTTCGCCAACCACCCAACCATTATTTAGGTCGGTGAATTGTATGGCTTTGAAATTACCTAGGGTAGCATCTCCAAATTGCACCCTCCAATCTGTCCCCCCATTTATGGTGTGATAGATATTTGCAGATACAATCGCCCAACCGTTATTCGCATCTACGAAGTAAAAAATGCCCATTTTTCCAATCGGGCTCCAGTTGTTTCCACCATCGGTGCTATGCATCAAGTTAGAACTTCCGCTGAACGAATTATAAATTAAAGCCCAACCGTTGTTTTCATCAACAAACTGAATTTGCATGCCCATATCACCCACGGCAGTTGAAAGTACTTTCTTTTCCCATGTGCCGCCTCCGTCGGTTGTTTTGTGAATCACAGCGCCATGGGCATCGCTAAGACCTGTTCCTAACCAGTTGATTTTCCAGCCATGAGTCTGATTCACCCACCACATAGTAATTGCTGGATCAGCAAATGAGTTAAGCGTATCGTTCGGGAATGGAATGACAATATTCCATATTTCTCCGGCATTGGTGGTGTGAAGCAATCTCCCGTTGCCAGCGGATATCCAGCCTTCGGTGGAACTGACGAATTGAATTTTTCCCAAAGTATTTGAGCCAAGAGGATTTGTTTGAAGAACCCACCCGGTCTGTGCTTCCAATAAATTGCTTGTTAATCCTATGATTAACATTCCAAGAACAAAAAGTAACTTTTTCATAATATTCTCCTTAATTGATTTTAATACAAAATGCCTAACAGCGTTGCAACTAAAGCGCTGCCCACAACAACTATGCAACTTAGAAGCATAACGCCAATAATTATTTATAAATTTATTTTATTCACTACATTCAAAGAGCAACTTACATTTATAACGATACTCCAAAACTTGCCAAATGCCACACCGTTTAAAGCAGTCGCTTTGAGTTGCGGGTTAGGCAATACTCTACAATAAACTGTGGTGCATAAATCTCCTTTTTAAATAATATACTATGAGTAATACTTATTTTGGAAATAATAAATAACAATTTTTGCAACTACATAAGCAATCGTTAGACTGATTATACTTGAAATTACATCCAACCAATCAAATGTATAATGTAAATGTTTTAGAAATCCAGGTCTTGGAAGTAATTGCATAAACTCTAGACCTAATGCCGTGAAAGAAACTAAAAAAGTTGATTGTAATAGACTTCGATTCAACCATTTACTAGAACTAGATAAAACTAAAAACAACAATCCAGCAGGGCCAAGAATACTTGGAGCAATGTCAATTATTAATTTTGTTGTATAATTCATTTCTGCAAATCGAAAAATCTTTATCGGAATGATAAGAAGAAGAATGATTGCACCAAGCCAACCGAAAAACTGTTTGATCCCACCCTTCTTATGTTTCAATTTTAGAGCCATTAACACAACCATAGAATTAAAATAATATAGATACTATGAGGCATATACTGTGTTGCCTAACGGCGTTGTGGCTAAGGCGCAGCCCCTAACTACAATGCAGAACTTGTTAAATAAATTTATAATTAGAACATATCTTTCATTTACAATCTACACTACAAAATAATATTACACGGAAGAACTAAGCCAATAATTACTCAAATGCCGAGTGCGAAAACGCTGTCGCCTTGAGCCACTGGTTAGGTGCTTATTTCAGTTTCTCAACAAAAGATTTAATAACATTTTCATAAGAACTTTCATCAGAGAAATATTTTTCTTCAAGCACTGTAAATTCTTCCGTTGAAATTCCACTTCTTAAAGCTGTTCTACATAAAAAATCATAATTTGTTAATGTATTTTTAGTTTGCAACATTTCTTTAAACCACTTCCATAATTTCTCACTTCCAATTTCTCGCTCAACACATAGGAATAATAATGGGATGAAATTATATGAATAGTCATAAGATTGAAGAGCGTCTTTATCAGAATTGATTTTTTTAAGAGATATATAATTTTCTTTTTGTGGGATTGTTTTAAGATACTTATTAATTTTTGTTTTATAAATATTATTAGATAATAGGACATTTGTGCATTTAAGTGAAATGAATTCGGTAATGCCTTCCCCTAGCACATATTGCAATGATGAATTAGTTTTAAGTACGTTACCAAAATAATAGTGACCTAATTCATGCATGAGAAATGAAATAATTGTAGAATCTTTTAGCTGATAATTAGCTTGATCTATTATTTTTGATAAAAACGATTGATTCCCAACTGCACAAATAGTAGGATAACTCACAAACTGAAATTCGTTACTTTCAGAAGTTGGGGAAGTTTCTACAAAATATATTGATTTCTTATATGGTATTTGAAGGTTCTCCTCATAGTATTTCTCGATCTTTATTAACCAACTATTAACAATAGATAATGTTTTGGAAGACGCTTGAGAATTAATAAATATTGTTTCTCCAATTTCTTTCACATTATAATTACCAATGAACATAAATGGAATTATTGCTTCTGTAGAAGATAAACGGGCAAATTTTGCTTTAACAGGATTGTTGCCATTAATAAAGATATAACCACAACCATCAGATTCAATTTCCAATTCATAGGTTACTTTATCAAATACTTTTTCATTAATTTTATCATAAAATTGTGGATACCAATATGACTGTTCGGTTACTCTGAGTGATTTACCATTAAATGCAATATTTCCCTTCCAGTCTCCCGATTCAAATCTTCGACTTGTGTCTGAAATAACGGGATATTTACCAACATATTTTAGTGTTAAAGAAGAAGGTATATACTTTTCTCCCTTTTTATCTGATGGTATATAATATTGTAAAGCTTCAGATCTAAGAAATGAATCAAATTCTCTTTCAGTATTATATCTAATAGTACATGAACTATCTGCTATATACTCAACATTTAATCCCGTATTTAACAAAATAGTATAATCTTTTATTCTTGGAATGTTTGTCATTTTTAGAGCCGCTTCAATAGTACCAGTAATAATTGAAATCTTTACTTTGCCACTTATATGAATAGGTTGTCCATTTGAAAATGTTACGAATAATATGCTTGCTAATAAAATACTTATGAACCTCAGCATCAATTTCTCCTACTTATGAAAAGCACCTAACGGCGTTGCAACTAAAGCGCCGCCCAGAACTACAATGACGCTTACGGCAACTACCTTTTTGTTTTTAAATCAACTTCGTTTTACAAATCAGCTTTGAACTACAAACTTACTCTGAAAAGTTAAACCCAATAACCTTATCAAAAGACTGCGTCATAGACGCGGTCGCTTTGAGTTGCGTGTTAGGCAAAACTTTTAAATAGTCAAATCATTGTTCTTAATTTTACTTATCGACAGATTAATATTTAGTAGCTTGATAAAGACACCAGAACTAAAAGCAAAAATGATAATACTTAACTGATTAGCTTCTGAATTAAAAAAGAAGTGTTTTATAAAACTTGTAATTGCTACGAAGAAAATAAAAACTCCAATCCAAAATGATATAGTATTCATTTTATGAATGGTAATTTTGCTTTTAGAAGTAACTTTTTCTCTATCTACTTTATTACTTAAAGAATTAGCATTCATCATATCTGGGAACACAAATCCAAATACAAATGAGAATAAAATTGCAACTAGGAATAATGTTATTGAAAAAGTATGATTTGGGAAAAAGTAACCAGATAAAATTCCTAATAGGACAATTATAGTTTTCATATTGTGCCAATATTTATTTTGTAATTTTTTTGCCTAACGGCGTTGCGCCTAACACGCCGCCCATGAACAACAATGACGGAATGAAAA
>CAYHWL010000141.1:0-4056 GCA_964359785.1 uncultured Methanosarcinales archaeon
CATTTCAGTATTGTGTGTGAAGTATCCTTGTGAGGAAATTATACTCTTCCACCCTTGCGCGTCCTACATCTCTTTCGCTCCGATTGGACTGTTCTAAGGGCACTGTATGTGATTGATATAAGTCGCAGATCTTGCTTTCCACTGTCCTGCCGAACTCTTGGAAGATCCTAGGTTTGTCTTTTCCGAATCGTGCAAGTTTGAGCACTATGCTAAAAAGGTTGTAGGACGATCTGACTATATCAAAATCAAGATACTTGAGCGTGCATTCCTCTGCTGCCTGTTTGATCGCTGCTTTGCAGTATCTTTGGATCTCTTCGACGTTATCTTGGCGTGAGCATCTGATGTCCTTGATAGTCTCTTCCAGTTCTGTGCGTATCACCACGACTATGTCGCGTTTTGCGTTTTCGCTGGGGTTCTTGCGTGCTCGCACTGCATCTCCTCCGCTCAAGTCATACACAGCGCCTACTATGATTGCACCTTGCAATCCTGTTCGAGAAGTCTCTTCGTTTACCAGTGATGCCAATTCCTTTAGTGGGTCGTAGAGGATTTTGTTGTCCATTTCGTAGGTTTATGTCTCCAACCCCCGATATAAACTCTTTCTTGCCCATGGATAGTGATAACATCCATTCAAAGTTGGCTTGCAGTGGCCAACTTTGACATTAGAAAATGCCGGCTATGACCCGTTTTCAGGCATTTTCGTTACTTCAATTTCGCCTTCTGCGCCTTCTCGGAGATTATAGCCGAATTTCCAGTGGGATCTTCGATGATTATCTTGAGCTTCTCCTCGCCCCACATTGTGCGGTTTATCTTCTTGATCAGGTTGCGCGCTTTTTTCTCTTCATCGGAGTCTTCAGCCGCGGCTTTGGTGGACTCGATTATCCCGCGTACCCGTGTGAGCAGTCCTTCTACATTGGTGACATATCCTTGGCTCGTGGGTCCGCTCTCGATGGTGACGATATGTGGTATCTTGACGGTGGCTTCCGCGCTCTTCACTATCCTGATGTTCAGGTCATCTTTTCCAGACACTTCGATTGAATATTTGCATGGCTCTTTTTCTTCCGCCGATTCAAGGTCTGCTTTGTGGTATTTGCATGATGTGCAGGTCATGCTAAAAAGATAGACTTTTCCAAAGTAAGGTATCTCCCGTTCAGATTCAGTGAGCGCAAGCGTTTTGGCTCGGCATATTGGGCATTCTTCGCCTTCTACGACGTCTGGTGCTTTGAACTCTTCAGCCTCTTCCTGTTTTGCCATATGTCTTGGTAGCTAGAAAAATTTATTAATGTTTGTAATCTCAGCGATTGAGATCTTAGCGCATCGTAGCTATTCCTAAAAGATTCCTTCTTCTAGTCAGTGGTCAAAAGTTATACAATCATTCGTCAGCTTGGATCTGTTTTGTTTGTTTGCTCTTGTATATCTGAGCGAACTGCGGTGTGACTACGATATAGTCATCTCCAAATCCCGCGATCTCGCCATTCAAGGCATCTGTGGTCTTTTTGAGCTTGTTTATCGCGCGTTTGAGTTCCACGATATCTCTATCTTTGAGTGGGCGGATATTCACAAGTGCGATTGTGTGTCCTTCGCGGAGGGAGTCAAGGACTGGTTTGATGTCTTCGAAATCCTCTAGCATGAATGGGCGCACGAGGATTTTTGAGCGTATCTCATCGGAGCCTTCTGTGTCGAGTTCGACATACCCTTCCTGTTGCTCCATATCGTCATAGCGCTGTGAGCCTGAGAATCTGTCCTTGAGACCTTGAAAAAATCCTGACATGATTTATCCCTCCTATGTTTGGTTGTCGTGGGGAGAACTCTATATATAAATGTTTCTTCGAAAGTGCTGTTTTGGACCACTCCAGAGTAATCACTGTTCACGGATAAAACAACAGCGATAATTGTCGCCCCCGTCTTCACACGTCAAGTTCTTTGACGTCTTTGGCGTGTTCGAGTATGAATTCTTTGCGTGGCTCCACTTCATCGCCCATTAGTATGGAGAAGATCTGGTCGGCTTCCACTGCGTCCTCGATTGTGATTCGTTTTAGTGTGCGGATGGTGGGATCCATTGTGGTCTCCCATAGCTGTTGAGGGTTCATCTCTCCAAGACCTTTGTATCGTTGGATGGTCGTTCCTTCTCCCATTTCTTTTTGTAATTTGTCTTTTTCACTATCATTGTAGCAGTAGCTCACTTTCTTCCCTTTCGCCACGCGGTACAATGGAGGCATAGCCAAGTAGATATTGCCATTCTCGATTAGTTTTGGCATGTATCTGTAGAAGAACGTGAGCAGTAGGCATGCGATATGTGATCCGTCGACATCTGCATCGGTCATGATTATTATCCTGTGATAGCGAAGTCTTCCTATGTCAAACTCATCCCCTATACCTGCCCCAAGGGCGGCGATGATAGTCACAATCTCATTTGATTTCAATATCTTATGCAGCCGTGATTTTTCGACGTTGAGGATCTTTCCGCGTAGTGGCAGGATGGCCTGGAATTCGCGGTTTCTCCCTTGTTTTGCCGAGCCTCCTGCGCTGTCCCCTTCGACAAAATAGATCTCGCATTTTGATGGATCTTTATTTGAGCAGTCTGCTAGTTTTCCAGGTAGCGAGCTTCCTTCCAGTGCGCTTTTGCGCCGTGTGAGCTCGCGTGCCTTGCGTGCGGCTTCTCGTGCCCTAAATGCGTCTATCGCTTTGGAGATGATCGCCTTTCCGATTCCAGGGTGCTCTTCTAGGAATTCAGACAAAGCGGAGCTGGTGATTGAGTCGACAAGCCCTTTGACCTCTTGGTTTCCAAGTTTTGTCTTTGTCTGTCCTTCAAATTGTGGATTGGGGATCTTGACGGAGATTATAGCGGCTAGTCCTTCAAGGACGTCCTCGCTTGTGAGCCTGTTTTGGTCAAGCAGTCTATTCTTCTCGCCATAAGAGTTCAGCGATCGCGTGAGTGCGCTCTTGAACCCAGTGAGGTGTGTCCCTCCTTCCGGAGTGTTGATATTGTTGACGAAGCTAAACACAGTTTCGTTATATGCGTCATTGTACTGGACAGCCACTTCGACTGTGATGTCATCTTTTTGTTTTGAGAAGAAGATCGGTTCATGTAAAGCTTGGCGTGTCTTGTTTAGGAATTCTACGAATTCCACAAGCCCTCCTTGGAAGCAGAAGGTCTGGTCTTTTTCGAATCTTTCGTCAATCACTCGTATGGATAGTCCGGGATTTAGGAATGCCAATTCCCGGAATCTTGTTGAGAGTGTTAGATAATCGAATTCCACTGTGTCAAATATGGAGTCGTCCGGCCAGAATGTGACTGTGGTTCCAGTCTCATTTGCCGCCCCGGATTCTTTCACAGCTTCGACTGGTTTTCCGCACTGGTATTCTTGCACCCAGATTTTTCCTTCTCTTTTGACTTGCACCTTGAGCCTTTTTGAGAGCGCATTTGTGACAGAGATGCCTACTCCATGGAGTCCGCCGCTGACCTTATAGGTTTTTTTGTCGAATTTTCCTCCGGCGTGGAGTTTGGTCATCACCACTTCAAGCGCGCTCACTTTGAGCTGGGGGTGTATACCTACTGGGATTCCACGTCCATTATCGCAGACTGATGCACTTCCATCGCGGTGGATGATGACCTGGATGGTTGTGCAGAATCCGGCCAGCGCTTCATCGACGCTGTTGTCGACGGCTTCATAGACGAGGTGGTGTAATCCGCGTGCGGAGGTGCTTCCGATGTACATTCCTGGTCTTTTGCGCACCGCTTCGAGCCCTTCGAGTACTTGGATGCTTTCTGCGCCATACTCCTTTATGGTCTCGTCGGGGTTGTTCTGTTCGTCGCTCATTTTATCGTCTTAAAACTCCAAGTCGCGGGCCTGTTATAAACCTTACGCCATGTGGTATTAGTCGAGAAAACGTCTTATCTTATCGACACATAGACTGCGCTGATAGCTATTAGACCTACAATAAGAAGCCCGAATCTGGCAAGGTCTGGTTTTTCCATCATAACAGGCATTCTGTCGATACCCCTATATAAAACAATCCCTGGAATGTGCTCTTCCGACGGGTGTGGGACAGAATTGA
>CAYHWL010000142.1:0-4012 GCA_964359785.1 uncultured Methanosarcinales archaeon
GAAGACATCAGGATTGATTTTTATCCGCAGGGTGATTCAACCGGCGGAGAGATAAGGCTCAAGAACGAGAAAGACTCTGTAATGGTTATAACAATTGAACAGGTCTCAGGCAAAGTAAAAATAGAGAAAAATTAATTAATTTTCCTCTTGCTTTTTTATTGCGCAGTTTAGTAGGCTTTCCATATTCTGTTCAGAAACTCTTTTTAAGGGGGAAAGCCTGAAGAAGATAGCCCTGTCTTTAATATCAGCAGGCATTTTTATCTTTGTCTTCTTGGAGGCAATAAGCCCATCTTTGTCCTCAGCCGGTTCTGTCAATTACATCTACGATGATACAGGCAGGCTCATAAAAGTCATATCAGAGACCGGCGATACGGCGATATACAACTATGATGCAGTTGGAAATCTGATTTCCATAACAAGAGCGACAGCCCAACAGCTTCCTCCTGTTCTTCAAAGTATAAGCCCTGATGTTGTATTCACAAGAAACATTAACCCGGTAACCGTCTCAATAACCCTCACAGGAGAAAATCTCATTACAACCGAAAACATCTGGTCTGATAACAGCGGCATCGTTGTGAACTACTTCACGGCAGCAGATACATCTATAACAGTTAATGCAACTGTATTATCAGATGCATCATTGGGGGCAACAAAGATCAATGTCAGCACGCTTTACGGCTCAGCAAGTATTCCTTTAAATGTAGCAAAACTCTACTTTGATCCAGCGGAGGTTGCTGTCATACCCGGGACTACTGCTGATATTACGGCAAGGATTGAAGGGTTATCAAAAGACTATACAGTAACTCTTAACAATCAGAATCCAGACATAATCTCAGTGCCTGCGTCTATTAATATTCCTGCAGGTGGCAGCGCAGCTTTTACAGTTAACGCCTTAAAAGAAGGCACCGGCGTAATAACGACTGCTCAAAATGCAGGAGTTACAATCTATGTCAGCCAGCCGTTTGCAGGAGAGACATTAACGACAGCAAAACCAGTAAGCGTAGGACTTCAAAAGACAGAGACAATAAATTATAATTCTATACCTTCACCGGCTGTGAGTGTAGGTTTACAGAAGGTAGAAACGATAAATTATAACTCTATTCCTTCGCCTGCTATAAGTGTGGGTTTTGAGGGCAATAAGACAACAAATTACGGGCCTGTGTTATCACAGCCTGTCAGTGCTATAATTGGGCAATGACAGAAATAGGGGGAGAAGATTATGTTTATTTTTGTTGTATTGTCCAGAAAAGATGTCGTCATTCCGCACTTGATGCGGAATCCAGAGAACAGCCAAAAGAATAGATTCCCGCTTACTAACTGCGGGAATGACAAAAAAAGGGGTATTTTGGGAGCAAATAGGAAAGAAGAATCAATTTTTTAAACTCATGGAGGTATAAAATGAGAAAGAGCATTATAGCAGTTACGGCAATATGGTTTTTATTGTTTTTGGGAGTTAATGCGGATGCAGGAGACTTTGTTAGTGGAAGCACTGGAGCGGACGGCGCATTTAATCCTACTGCAAATACAGAACTGCAGCTTCCTGCAAATGGAATTTTTAATTTTACAACAGTTAACATCCCAACGGGCGTAACAATCACATTCAAGAAGAATGCTGCGAACACGCCTGTTTATATCCTTGCAACCGGAGATGTAAATATAGCAGGCACAATAGATGTTAACGGTGAAAATGGAATGGACGGCAATACCGGCAGCACAGGACCAATATATGGAGGCAAAGGAGGTCCTGGCGGCTTTGATGGAGGTTCCGGAGGAGAGCCGGCAAGCACAGGAGTAAATGAGGTACCATCGGGAAGTGGTTTGGGACCGGGTGGAAGCATAGGAGGAGATGGAACTACTATCTGGTCGGGGTATAGTTATTATTGGGATCCGCCTTTATCGCGATACTGTTATCTTAATAATGGACAAGCTGGGAGTTATGCTTCTAAGGGTGCGACATATTGTAATACACCTTCGTCGCTGGGAGCGTTTTTAAATGGGGCAGGGAGCATTTACGGGACACCAGCATTAATGCCTTTAATCGGAGGTTCTGGCGGCGGAGGAGGCCGGCCTGGCTCTTCGTTAGGCGAATATGGCGGCGGTGGTGCCGGCGGCGGCGGCGCTATATTGATTGCCTCATCTACAAAAATCAATATTACCGGGAGTATTAAAGCCGAGGGAGGGAAAGGTGGTAATTATACATTTCAGCAGGTTTATGGAATTTCTTATTCAAGAAATTATGGCGGAGGTGGAAGTGGTGGTGGAGTTAAGTTAATTGCAAATCGAATAACGATAAGCGGTTCGGTCTCTGCAAATGGCGGTAGTACAAGTAGTGGTACCAACATTAATACACGTGGCGGTGATGGAAGAATCAGGTTAGAAACCAATAATCTGAGTCAAACAGGCAGCATATCTCCTTCGCCCTCTGTTACAACGCCCAATTCTGTTTTCATCCCAAATACTCCGACACTTTCAATAACTAAAATCGCAGGAAATTCTGTGCCTGCATCAGCAAGCGGTTCTTATGCAACGCCTGATATAACGCTTTCGTCAACCACGACAAACCCTGTCTCAATAGAAATTTCAGCGACAAATATTCCGGCAGGGACAAGCGTTAAAATAACCGCGACTCCTCTGCATGGTTCTCAAACCTCCGCAGATGTAACACTGGCAGGGACTAATGCAAGCTCTACAGCCACGGCAAGCATGAGCATATCTTTGACAGAGCCATCCGTTTTCACCGCAACTACTACTTTCACCATCCAGACGGCAATGTTCTATGACGGCGAGAAGATAGAGAAGGTGAGAGTCGCGGCAAATGTCGGCAAAGAATCGGATGTCACATATATAACGGAATCAGGCAAAGAAATACCGGCAGCATTATTAACGGCAAAAGTGATGAGATAAAAGGATGAATGATACAGGATGCATGATACACGATGCATGATGCAAGATAAGAAAAACATCATAAAGCAAGGAGGGTTTAGCTTGAGAAGGCAACTAATCTATCTCATTCTGATAATTAGCGTTATCATGCCTCAGGTTTTGATTGCTCAGGACGTTCTGCTTCTCGGGAGCATCCCTGTTGAAAAAGAGATGGACAGCCTTGCGCTTGCGCCCAATACAGGCATTGCTTACGGCATAAGCAAAGAAGAAAAGACCTTATATATCTTCAACCTCAAAAACTACGCAGTCAAGGCAAAAGTCAAGCTCAACAAAAAGCCTCAGGCAATTGCAGTAAATCCTTCAAACAATCTCTCATTCATAACAGCAAAGGCGGACGACGGCAAAGGCGCGCTGTACATCATAGACAAGGATGGCCTTGCGCTTCAGACAATAGAGCTTCCAAAAGACCCGCAGGGCATAGCAATTAACCCTAAGAACAATACAGCCGTAATTGCGATAGAGAAAGACAAACAACTTCTTATCCTTTCCATTGACACTTACACTGCTGTAAACACTATTACTCTTCCGCACAAGCCGAGATTAATCTCACTTAACACCGGCGCTCAGAGGGCTGTTATTGTTGCGGCTAAAGCAACCGGCGAGGGAAAGCAGAACATAGTTCTCATAGTTGATCTGAATAACGGCAATCTTCTTCATGAGATAGAGCTTAAGAAAGAGATAACCGGAATAGCAGTAGACTCGGAAAAGAATATAGCAGTAATTACAGGAGATGGGGGTATCTTGCTTTTTGATTTAAATTCCTTAACCAATTCACCGATTCACCAATTCAATCTCCTCAGCGAGTCGCCCGCGGCGACCGATTCACCTGCTTCTTCTGTTGACATCAACCAGTCAACGCATATTGCCGTAATAACCGGAAAAGACGGATTCCGGCTTCTTGATTTAAACTCTTTGACCATCTACCCATTCACCTATTCACCGGTCTCCTCCATTGCCGTTGACACACTCAGAAACACAGCCCTTCTCGGAAACAAAACATCGGTTATAGAAATCCAGCTTCCGAATCCTGTGCCTGTAATAACAAACCTCATTCCCGCAAGCTCCCGCG
>CAYHWL010000143.1:0-4010 GCA_964359785.1 uncultured Methanosarcinales archaeon
AAAAGGAATGCGCTACCAAGAAATTGCTGATACACTTTTTATTAGTGTTGAAACTGTCCGTACACATCTAAGAAAAATTTACGAGAAGCTGCAAGTACGCAATTCTACTGAAGCTGTACTGCAATATCTTAAGAAATAATCAGAATGCTATAATCAGAAAATCTAATCGTTAGTTAATTAAAAATTATTTTGAACTCATAACCGACATTCTTTTCGCTTTTTACTAACATAATTAGATTATTTAAATCCGCATATTTTTTAGCTAATGCTAAAGCTAAGCCGTTCCCTTCATAAGCTCTTGTATAACCGGTTTGTTCTTGAGTAAATGGCTCAAAAATCTGTTTTAGATATTCTTGTGAAATACCAATACCAGTATCTTTAATACTTATTGTTAAATTATCATCTTCATTTATGAATTGTTTTATTAAAACGGTCCCTTCAATCGTATATTTTATAGCATTGTCAATTATCTCGGTAAATATTTGATTGATCATAAAACGATCACCGGTAACATGGTCTTTATCTGTTGTCTTTTCAAATACTAATTTGATTTTCTTTTTAGAAGCGTTCGCTTCAAAGTTTCTGATCAACGGCAATAAAATTTCTTTTTCTAGTATTATCGGTTCAAGTTGAAGCTCATAATCGCCGGCTCTGATCTTAGACATTTCGATTATCCCTTCTATAGTGCGTATTATTCTAGCACTGCCGCTTTCAAGCATTTGAAAAAGCTCAGAAAGCTCTTCAGATTTGTGAGGATCTAAATCTAGTTTTAATAATTCCATTCCGCCTAAAATAATATTCAAAGGAGTTCTAATTTCGTGTGACATCTGTGCAAGGAAATGTGTCCTCAGCATAGCAAATTTTTCAGCTTCTTGTTTCGCTATTTTTAGTTCTTCATTAACGGAAATTTGCTTCTGAAGCATCAAAGCATTGTTAATTGCAATAGCTGCGTGAATAGAAAGTGCAATTAAGAATTTTTCATCTCGATCCTCAAATCCACCATTACGATTATTGAGTAATTGAAGAACACCAACAATTTCACTTTTATTGTTTTTTATTGGAAAACAGATCATATTTTTTGTCTTATAGCCTGTAAGTTGATCATAATTGGATTGAAATCGTGAATCCTTCCTGACATCTTGAATGTTTATTGTCTCTCCGCTTTTTGCTACATAACCAGCTAAACCATCTCCAATTTTCAATCGAATTTCTTGGACGTCATTACCGGAAGCAAATAATGACCAGAGTTCACCTTTTTCATTATCAACAAGATATAATGTTCCCCGGTCGGCATTGGTTAAATCAACTGCAACGTTTACAATATTTTTTAGGACTTCTCGAAGGTCAAGATTAGAATTAACAAGTTCGGCAGCTTTAATTATTTTTTGAAGCTCATCACTATCCATGTTTACTGCTTATGATATGAATTGATTAATAGAACTAAAGATAAGTTAAAAGATTGTTCTAATAATTCCAATAGATACTTTATTAAAAAAATGGGGGATGAATTGAACTACTGCCCATTCGTGTAGTGCGCAAAGAAAAAAATGTATTTAATTCCTTGTAAGTTAGACAATTAGAAGATAACTTCTAATACTTGATCAATTTAATTAATTAAATAAGGGCAGATACTTCAACAAAGATTCTAATTCAACAATTATTTATAACTCTCAAAAAACAACATAGGAGGCTTTAATGAAAAGATTTTCATACCGTGTTTTGTTTTTCTCATTGCTGCTTGTAATTCACGTTCAAGCGCAATTATTTACTCGTACCGCAGAGATCAAGGAGCCCTCTGGTAAAGAGGTTGGTGGTTTTGGTAATATAATTGCTGGAGTAGATTTTGACAAAGATGGAAAACCGGAAATTTATGCATGCAACACAAATGCAGTTGACCGTGCTTACGAGATAATTCCAAGGATCTATAAATTTGAATGGAATAAAACTACGGCAAAATGGGATTCTGTTTGGTCGGCTACCGCACCTATTGCTACACAAAATACATGGCCGGCTTTAGCTTGGGGAGACACTGATAAAGATGGTAGACCAGAGATTTATTGGGGTGTAGTTAATGCTACTGTCCCAATAAGCGGCGGAACATATCAGGACGTTCCAAGAATTTTGGTTTATGAATACCCGGGTGATGGAAGTAATAATATGGGAGTTTCTGATGGTCTTGGTGGTTTTATGCCAAATGCTTCCACTAATATTCTTCCTTATGTTCCCTTGGCTCCTTTAAATATAAGACCTATTAGATTTGTTATTGCTGACCCAGACGCTGATGGC
The DNA here is from genome assembly GCA_964359785.1 of uncultured Methanosarcinales archaeon. Taxonomy (GTDB): domain Archaea; phylum Nanobdellota; class Nanobdellia; order Woesearchaeales; family JAGWAF01; genus JACQSU01. Next base: position 2,287 of record CAYHWL010000143.1, read on the forward strand.
AAAGATGAATTAATTTTTAGCGATAGGGCCAGCAATGTTATGAATGTTGGAGTTCTATCTGTTGATATAATTCCAAATTCAGGAGGCGGCACTGAAAAATGGACCGTTGAATACTCCGGTCAAGGCAATGCAGCATTTACAGGATCCTCTGCTAAATATGATATAGCTGTTCTAAACAATGTTGTTTACGTTTTTGATGGTGGAACAGGAGGTAAAGTTTTTGGTGTTAAATATTCAAGCGGAGCTTGGCAAACTCCGAAAGTTCAGACCGGAATAGCCGGCGGCAACGCTTCTTTTAAAGGAAGTAAGGTTGTTGATATTAATAAAGACGGCAAAAAAGAAATTCTAGTAGCTGAATGGCTTGGCAACACTAAAGGACAAGGTGCAAAAGTTTGGCTGCTTCAGCAAGTTGCTGATACACTTGTCTCTACAGAGATAGCTAATCTTGAATCGCTTGGAGCTGTCCGGTTGAATGGTGCAGATGCCGGCGATGTTGATGGAAATGGTAAATTAGATTTTATTTGCGGATCAAGAGCAGATGCAAATAACAGCAGAAGACGACCACTGTTTAGAGTTGAGTACCAAGGCGGAGATATTGCAGCCGCAGCCAGTTATATATCATCTGTTGTTGATTCGGCCTATGGTACTAAACCTGGCGACTTAGATGTTGTAACTGTTGCAAACGTTGACGGAGATCCAGAAGATGAAATAATCTACACTCAAGGTTATCCAAGAACTGATGCCACCAATGACCGAATGCCAATAATTGTTCTAGATAAAAAATTCACATTGCTTTCTGTGGAAAAAGAAAACGATATAATTCCGGCACAATTCTTCCTTGAGCAAAATTATCCAAACCCATTTAATCCAGCTACTCAAATTAAGTTTGGAATTACTGAATCATCGAATATAGTATTAACAGTATATGATATTCTTGGAAGAGAAATTGCGGTATTGATAAACAACGAATATTTGCTCGCCGGATCGTACAATATAAAATTCAATGCAGGAAATCTTGCAAGCGGCATTTATATCTACAGATTAACTGCTGGTAATAATGTTATTTCAAAAAAGATGCAATTGCTTAAGTAATTAAGTAGATATTTTAAAGGGTTATCAGTATTTGTTAGTCTTACATTTTTTAAATAATAAATATTCTGATAACCCTTTTTATTTATTATCCTATTGTTAATTAGATTAAAATCGTTTTACAAATCTGCATAGCAGTTCATAATTCGATTTTTATACATTTAATTTTGCTACCGAGGTAACGATGAAAAAACTCTTACTTCCTTTTACTCTTGTCCTTTCAATTTCCCTCCTTTTTTTTAGAGTTCAAGTTTATGCCGGCGTTACCGGAAAAATTGCCGGGAAAGTTACCGAGGCAGAAACAGGAGAGGAACTAATAGGCATTAATATTCTTATTGAAGGGACTACTTTAGGCACCACTACAAATATTGATGGTACTTATGTTATAAATAATATTGAACCAGGAGTATATTCATTAATATTCAGCAGCGTTGGTTATCAAAAAAAAATGATCACTAATGTGAGAGTATCAAGCGATTTTACTACAAGAATTGATGCCCAACTTTTAACCGAAGCAATTAATTTGGGAACTATTGTTATAGAAGCAGAAAGACCATTGATTAGGAAAGATTTAACATCTTCCCAAACATCAATAGATGAATCGCAAATTAAAACTTTACCGGTTGAAAATATCA
>CAYHWL010000144.1:0-3979 GCA_964359785.1 uncultured Methanosarcinales archaeon
TAGAGATCGGTAATAAAGTAAAATTAGTCTTCCGTAAAATTCAGGATGAAGGAAAATCCGGTTTGCATTGTTACGGATATAAAGCGGTGTTGGTTTAATTGAGTTTTTTTGATTGAGAATGTAAAAACTAATATTTATTATTAAACGTAATACTTAGTCTATTGTGCTAATATTAATTGTACAAACGAAGTATTGCATAGTTACATTAATTAGCGGAAACCCTATGAAGACAGGACAATACATAAACTTTATGGCTGACAACAACGGACAGAACAATTTCGGACAAGCCGTGTTTGCTATCCTTCGCAAAAGAAAAGGTGAAGCAAAGCCAACACACAAGTCAACGCAATTTTGCTTCACATTTTATTTTACCCCAACGCTCAAATTCGTTTTTCATAGCGATCTCCCAACGCTTTATTTTAGGATTACTAAATGACTAATCATATACACGGAGCTAAATGGTGGAAATTTGATTTCCACAACCACACACCAGCATCAGAAGATTTTGGTAAAGGTGATGATGTTCATAAAGCGATTTCACCCGAGGATTGGCTCTTAATGTATATGAGGGCAGATATTGATTGCGTTGCTATTACAGATCATAATTCAGGCGAATGGATTGACAAGTTAAAAGTAGCAAATGCAAGTTTAGAAAATGAAAAACCAGAAGGCTATAGAAAATTATACATTTTCCCTGGTGTTGAGTTAAATGTCAATACTGGTATTCATGTTTTAGCAATATTTGACTTAAGTAAAACTACAGCTGATATAACCAAAGTTATCGGCGCTTGCGAATATCAAGGAACTATGGGATATAGTGATGGGGTTACAGTTAAATCACTTGAACAAGTAATTGAAATAATTGTAAAAAACGAGGGTATTCCAATTCCCGCACATGTTGATGAGAATGCAGGATTATTTATTATACAACACGGTATAACACTAAGGCAAACCCTTCAAACTAACTACGAATACTTACTTGCTATAGAACTCATAAATAAAGATTTTGAGATGCCTGAAATATATAAACAGTCAAAATTAAATCTTACGAAAGTTGTAGGTTCTGATAGTCATATCGCTGCACAGGTAGGAACAAATTACACTTGGGTAAAAATGAGTGAGCCATCGTTGGATGCTTTGAAACTTGCATTGCATGATGGTGAAGATGGAGTTATCAGAAAAGACGAAATCACTGTTGACCCGAATGCAATAAACAACCGTTATTTTATTGAATCAATTTCCGTTACAGACGGCTTTAAAGCCGGAAACGGAACTCCGTTAAATGCAAAATTTAGTCCGTGGCTTTCATCCATAATTGGAGGCAGAGGTTCAGGCAAATCAACAATCATCAATTATCTGCGAATTGCATTAGCACGAGCAGCAGAAATGCCTCCGGAAGTTCAAACAGAATTTGACAAGTTTAATCAAATCGGAAGAAAGAACTCGACAGGAATGTTGAAGAAAGAGACAACAATCACTGTTGAAATTTTTAAAGACGGAAAATTGCAACTCATTTCATGGAATCAGCAAACACACACTCTTCAAACTTGGGATAATGGAACAGGAGATTGGAATACACCAAGTGCAGTTTCAAACATCAGCGAATTATTCCCAATTCAGATTTTCAGTCAGAAGGAACTTTACGCTTTGACGGACAACCCTTCAAAACTTATTGAACTAATTGATTCGCAATTTGACAAGCAATCATGGACAGAGGTAAAAGAGAAATTAATTGAAAAGTGGTTGGCAGAAAGCGCAAAGCAACGAAACCTGAAAAGTGCAATTGCAGATGAACAAAACATCAGAGCACAACTTGATTCAACTAACAACAAAATCATTCTCTACGAGAGTTCAGATTACAAAGACACTCTGAGTAATTTCAATACCCTGAACGCAACAAACAAATTTTTTACTGATACAAGTAACAATGTAACTCAATTTATTTCAGAGTTGGAGGATGTAGAAAAATCAGTTCCGAACATTGAAGTTTCTGAAGAAATAAAAGGTGCTGTTGATGATGAAACTTCAAAGTTTTTGTTGGCTATGAATACTGTTTTAGCAGATGCCAAACAAAAACTAACAGAGGCAATAACGCTTACTGCTCCTTACAAGGAAAATTTGCTCATTAAATTTAATGCTTTACCGTGGTTCGCAGAGTTTGAAAAAGCAAAGCAATCGTATGAAGCGATTGTAGATAAAATAAAAGAGTTGGGTAGCGAATCTTATGAGGTATTGATTCAGCGTAGAAATTCATTGAATGAAAAACTTGCTTTGATTGAAAAACAAAAACAGGAACTTCAGACGCTGCAACAACAGTTACAAATCCTTTACACTTCAATCATTGATAAAGAAAAAGAATTACGAACCAAACGGACAGAAATAATCAACAGATGGAAAAACCTTGATGATTCTGAAAATCTTTTTTTGATAATTGAATTGCATCCGATGGCTGATGCTGAAAACAGCAATTCATCTTTTAGAGAACTTTTAAGGAGACCGGGTAGTGAATTTGGCTATTACATCTATGAGTTCGATGATGAAAATGAAACCGGAACTGGGTTGATTCATGAACTTGTAAATGAACCAGAAGTAACAAGATGGCAAAAAAGAGAAAGGCTGATTCGGAACTTTATCTCTGCTAACGAAGCAGACAAAAAAGGTTTGGACTTGCGACTTGTAAGACATATTGAAAACCTTACCATCAATACTCCCGAAGATATTGATCGCCTTCTTGTTTGGGTTCCGGAGGATAAACTTGTTTTGAAATTCAAGAAACAAGGCAAAGAAGAAGATATTCAAACAGGTTCGGCAGGTGAAAGGACAGCCGGAATGTTGGGTTTGCTTTTAGCTCTTAACAACATTCCATTGATTATTGACCAACCCGAAGATGATCTGGATTCACGACTGATTTCAAGTTTTGTAGTGCCCGGTTTCAAAAACTTAAAAAAGAACAGACAGTTGATACTTGTGACACATAATCCTAATATTGCAGTAAATGCAAACTCAGATAATGTTGTTCACATGAATTTCATTGCAGGACAAATAGTAGTTGCTGGAAATGATGCCTTACAGAATAAAGATATTCGTCTTGCTGTTTGTGATGTAATGGAAGGTGGCAGAGATGCACTCAATAAAAGATATTACCGTATTTCAAAAGCACTAAGCAATTGATTCTCCAACTAAAAAATATCACCTTCACATTTCCCGGTAAAAATCATTTGCTGGATAATTTGTCTTTGTCATTGGAGGAAAAAAAGATTTATGCATTGATGGGTAGCAACGGAGCAGGAAAAACAACTTTGTTCAATCTCATTACAGGGTTCATCAAACTGAAAAGTGGTGAAATATTTTTTCGTTCCGAAAAAATAACTCACCTATCTTCTTTCAGAATAAATCGGAAAGGTGTTGGCAGAACCTTCCAGGACTTACGACTCATTACAAAACTCACTCCTATCCGTATTGCACTTCCATTTCAAACTATTGAAATCATGAACGAAAGTACACAGTAGCGACGAATAACACTTGACTTAATAGAAAACCGACTTTAATAAAAATATAAATTCAAAAGAAGAATTAACAATGGCAGAATTTCCGAAAACCCCTTTCACAATTCTTGACCCTTCTATTCGTTGGGTTCCTGCTGTAACAGGTGACAACCTTTTCAATACTGCACACGAAACTTTGTTGCCTCCTATGGTGCATAAGATCAGGACAGAAGTAAAAGAGTGGCGTGAAAGAAATTACGAAGGTGCATCCGAAACAAGTAAACAACTTTTACAATTCTGGTTTAGCATACAGCACCAAGTAGAAGGAAATGAATTTCGCTTCTACTTTGCCCAACAGGAAGCTATTGAAAGCATTATCTACCTCTTCGAGGCAGCCAATGCCAGAGATAAGTATGAGTTGATTAAATACGATTCAGTAGGCAGAGTTAGCCCTGGTATGTTTGATGAAACCTGGACACGCTATGTAATTAAAA
>CAYHWL010000145.1:0-3936 GCA_964359785.1 uncultured Methanosarcinales archaeon
TTGGTTCAGTATTGTCAGCGTGTTTATGCTGGCAATAGCCCTTGCGGTGGGTGTGGCTTCAAGCGCGCAGGCTGCAACGGGAAGTTTCGACCGTGGTAATTATTTACCGCCCCAGGGAGATAATGATAAGGAGCGCGTGTTTATTTCTCTAACTGATATTTCAGCGACGGGTAGTAGCCTTGATGTGACGGTAAATGCCCTGTCATCAGGTGAGTCAGTTACCTACAAACTGGCGAGAGGAACAGCCACCGCATCTTTAATACCATTTACCACGAGTGGGACATCGACGGTAAACGCCACCGCGGTAGGCACCTCAACCGGTTATGTGGAGGATTTTAGTGGAGATTACAATTACCCTGCCTTGGGCACCAGCACAGGCGCTTTGAAATTATCAAAAGGATCCATTGTTACTTCTTCTGATGGTGATGCGACTATTCCAACAGATGGTCTATTAAAGGTAAACGAAAGCGATACGTTAGTATTAATGTATGCAGGGGGAACGCAGACTACCGCTATCGTAGGTTTTGTAGGTGTTGATGACTCTACTATTACCCTCACGCCAGAAACAGAAAAATGGGGAATATCTGACACCTTTACCGGTGATAACTTTAAAATCGCTATTGTGGATCCCAATGAGAATCTTAATCCTAAGCTTAAAGATGTTATTGGGTTTATGGATGGGTTTACCAAGGGTCTCACCGCTACTGGCACAACCCGCGTGGAAGCAGAGGCTATTGATGCCAGCGGAACACGCGTGGCCGACGTTATTACACAAAATATCATATTGGTGGAGACGAGCGATAATTCAGGAACTTTTGAAGCCCTTGGAAAGGTTTATGCCACAACATCTGCAGTTGCAAGCCTTAATAAAGGAAATTTAACCGTCGGCGCTACCTCAGGGTATAGCGGAGGTATAATTGAGCTAGGTTCGTCAACGTCAGCGCCCTATGTTTCTTTCCGCATTATAGAGACCAACGCAGCTTCCGGTAGAATTGGCCTCTTCTTCCCTGGTACTATAACTTCAAATTCAGCTGGTACTGCAACTCTGGGATTTACAACGGGAAGCAATTTTAGCGATTTAGGGACATCAAGCTGGTCTTCCACAAAGGTTGTTGCTATTGGTAAAAATACCAGTGCATCAGGACCTACCTCAGCCTCAGAGACTACTGGTGTGGGAGGGTTACAAAAATTAATATATGGTACTAATTATTGTCTTGTTCAAATTGATGCCTTTGCTACTGCAACAAGCGGACTAGGAAGTGTGGGTACACATTGGAGTTCCTCTACGGGTTCTGCTTCAGTATCCCTTGGCAGTTTTGTTTTGGCTGGCCCACGGCGTACGGATACTATCAGGATTAGCTATTTGGATGAATTAAGTGTTAAGCATGGGAATAATGCAGGCACTATAACAAGTAAAACTGTTTTTGGTGAAACGGGTTATACCGGTAGTCTTCTTGTAGGCGCTTCTACAGCTGATATCAATGATTTTATTACCGTTACGGTTGTAGATTCAAATCTTAATACTGACTCGCTTTCCAAGCAAAGCATTGCCTCTGGTTCTTGGAAAGGGACTACAACGGGAAACAACGGTGATATCCTTAAAGTGGTGGGTTACAGTTACAATAGCACATCAAACTCAAACCTAATCTCCCTGTCGTATCCGGATAACACCCCTGTCGGCAGTCAATCGGTGAGAATATCTGGAGACAGCGAGAAATATGTATGGATTGTATCTTCAAGTTACGCCCAGACAGGCGCAGCCGGTTTTAAGAGTACTGGTACCTTTTCCTCTTTCATTTTAGGGACACAGACCACAAGCTCTATACCTGTGGTATATGGCGATGCCAGCTCTGCGGCTAGTTTCCTCACCAGTAGTGCGAATACCGCTAGTTTCAAAGCGACGCTGGATGGAGTTGATGATACTGTTGAAATATCACCAGACGGCACTCGCTGGGTTTCCGTTCCTATAACCGAGACGTTATCGAATTCAGGCACCTTTGTGGGAACGCTTGGATTTGATTATACAGCCGTACGTCTTACGACAAATACATCGCTTACGAGTTCAGCAGGGATAATCTCTTCGTACACTGGTACGTCTTCTATTTACTTTGGAAGCGTAGATTTAACAGGTGTCTTTGAGAAAGGGGCAGTTGTCAGGATATTCGATGATTCGTCACAGGAGCTTGTAGATGTTGTTGATAGAACGAGTGGTGGAACTTTGACAACAACACAGCTTACAAAAACATTTAGCAATCCTGGCAAAACATGGGTACAGGTAATCGGAAATGATATGTCAACCAACAGGAAAGACGGAAGTACAAGTGCGTTCCTTGTTGGAGGATACTTTGGAGCAACATATCAGATTCGTTACAATGACAGATTGGATGCTAGCAGCAACTATGTTGGCGGCGACCTTGCCAGTAAGTCTTCTGTTGAATTTAAAACCAATAATGCTACGCTTGGTATTGATAAAAGTGGAAATGTTCCTGCTAACACATACATTGTCGTAACGTTGGTTGACCAGGATTTAAACATTTCTACAAGTAGCAAGCAGTCGACTTATGAACCAAATCTGTCAGGTAGTCCAGTAAATGTAGCGCCGAATGAGATAGGTCTGGGCGATTCTTCCGGTTCTTCAACCGTATCAACTGGATATAAATTGGGGAAAACAGGAAAGATTATATACGCAACAAAAAATATCAGTTCACTGCCAAATGCTTCAGCTGATGAGACCGACACGAGCGGAAATACCATCGACGTAAAGTTAGTTGAAACTGCTGAAAATTCTGGCACCTTTAAAGGTTCTTTCACTCTGTCCGGCACTAGTATTACGTCGAATAGTAGTAACAACTTGAAGGTAACTTCCGGTGATAAAATCTACGTATTTTACAGTGATTCTCCAAGTGCATCTGCTGCTGATAAATCAAGTAGCTACGATGTTGCGGGTCCTGTTACGGTCGTTGAAGAAACAGGTACTTTAACGTTGAGTAAATCTGTGGCGTATCTATCAGGTGATACGATCGTTGCTACGGTTAATGACGTTGATAGAAACACGACTGCTTCCGCAGATACCCTGACATCGGCGCTGAAGATATCGACGAACATTACTGGAGATACTAGCGGGTACTTAGACCTTACAGAGACTGGTACAGCTACGGGTATATTCAAGGGGACGATAAAAACCGATGGTAGTGATGCTACGGGTGTAAGCGGTGGAGTAGGTTACATAAAAACTCTTCTTGCGTCGGGTTCTTCATCGGGTGTAATTGGAAGTATCGTTTACATTGATACCGCCCCTTCGAGCTCCACAGATACAGAAACGGTAACCTTTAGTTCTTCAGATGCAACGCTGGCATTTGATAAAGACTTGTACAATTTGGATTCTGATGTTGTGGTAACCTTGTTTGATGGTGAGAAGAATGCAAAGCATGATACAGCGGAAGAAGCTACCGACGTAACTATCAAGACCTCATCAACCAATAGCACGAAGGTGAAACTGACGGAAAATAGTGTAGATTCCGGCACGTTTGTAGGTTCGATCCGGGTTGCTACAAGCGGTGGATCTCTGGAGTATGTCCGTATTCAGGCTAGCGCAGGGCAAACGTTAACTATTTCATATACGGATGCTGTTAATACGACTGCGTTTGTACGTACGGTGACGGATACGGCTTCGGTGGGGGCTGCGGCAACGACAACACCAACGCCAACGCCAACGCCAACAGCGACACCAGTAACATCGCCGACGCCGACGCCAACGCCAACAGCGACGGCAACACCACCAACACCAACGACTGGTGCCATTGTAGGTACTGTTTCGACAGGCGGAACACCTATACCTGGGGCGACGGTATCCACAGATACAGGCGGATTTACGGCAACGGCCGGACCTGATGGTACGTATACGATTCCGGGTGTAACGGCAGGTGCTTATACGGT
>CAYHWL010000146.1:0-3857 GCA_964359785.1 uncultured Methanosarcinales archaeon
TTATGCCTTCATGTGGATTAAGGCCAGTTCCGTATCCTATATCCAGGAAGGTACTCTGTGTGCCAGATGTCCCAATACTCCATCTTTTGAGTGGACCAGATGTGCCAGAATCGTATGATCCTAAGGATAAAGTTGCGCCATGATTGGTATTGCCAGTATTCCCGGCCATCATCATTAATTGTGGATAATTGCCAGAGATACCTATACTGGGGCGATCATTTCCATCAGATATTGTATCCGATACAAAGGTGCCGCCGATATGAAGTTTACTTGTTGGATTTGTGGTTCCGACCCCAAGGTTGCCATTGTTCAAGATGCTTAGCACCTCACCAGAAGGGCTTCCTGCGCCATATTTATGTATTCCAAAACGACCGCCGGAATATGAATACAGATGTGTCTCTGTGCCATCTCCTGGTATCATCCTAAGATCAGAAATACCGTCCCCCCTATTTCCGAGTATAACTCCTCCGCCAGTCACATGCAATTTTGCTCCGGGCGTAGTCGTCCCTATTCCCACACCGCTCCCATCTGCTTTGACAAAGAGTGCGTTATTTTGCAAGCTGACTCCACCAGCTCCTCCAAGGACTCCAACTCCTGTTTCGGCATAGATTCCAGGCATGCCCCATGCTGCGCCAACGCGTAGATTGCCTGCTCCTTCATTGTCTCTAAAGTAATTTCGTCCTGCCAGTCCATTAATGATAACACCGTCAGGAAGAGTCCATCCAGGAGCCCCTGCCGCTGGCCATGATGTTCTGCAATCATTGCCGATGCAAATTTGTGATCCTTTCACGTTGCCTGCTGCGACAATTCCACCGCCTAATACTTCGAGATTCTTTCCTGCCGCAAGGGTGTGTATTCTCGCATTGCCTGCATAATTGTCTATCTGGAAGCCGTTGCTGCCGCCGGTTCCTTGGAGTTGTATCTCTCCGCCTTCATTTACTCCGTCTTGTGGGTCTACTGCTAGATAGTCTACTTGTGCTACGCCTGCGACTTCCAATTTCTGGGCAGGGTTCGCTACTCCAATCCCCACATTCCCGTTATTGTGCACTACTAGATCAGGATTGTCTCCTCCTCTTGCTTTCAAGAGCAATGGCACGCCTCCTGCTTCAGAGGTTATGACGGCTGTGTTCAATCCTCCTACTGGAGCACTGACTGATAAGACTCCTTTAACATCTAATTTCGCCCATGAAGGTGGGGTTGCAGTTCCGATTCCCACATTTCCAGTAGAATAATATATATCATTGCCAGAAGTGACCCACTGACTATTTTCTGTTACTGCCGCCCATGATGCTTTGCAGTTTCCGTTGATACAGATCCCTTTAGAGTTCATATTTCCGTTAACATCGAGCGGGTAAGCGGGTGTGATTGTGCCTATGCCTACTTTCCCGGAACTATCGATGACCATCCTATCGGTTCCGGCGTTGTTGTCTGCGAAATGCATCAAGCCTGTGGTTCCGGCGTATATCCCATAATTTCTCCCGCCAGGCGCTGTGTTGCGGAATTGTATTCCAGAGCCCCATCCTTGTCCGCTGCTGGTCAAGACTATAGAAGCAAAATTCCCTGCTCCGCCGTCGATCTGTAGTTTTCCAAGGCTCGGGTTTGCGGTGCCTATTCCTACATTATCAAGGATAGAGATGACATCTCCCGTCTTTCCTGCCAACGCATCGACATAAAGCGTATTGTGCGTCTGTGCGCCTGTTGGTGCCGTGGCGACCACGATAATAGAAGTGAGTATGATCATCAAAACCATCATAGCTAGATGTATCTGTGATTTGGATAATTCCACTATGATCTTCATCCAAAATTAACCCTTAATCGTCTATAATAACCTTACGCCTTGATGACTTTATACGCGACAAGCTCCTTTACGTCTCGCATGGCTTCTTCCATGGCCTTGTCTATCTGTGAGTGTGGGACCCGCCCCTTGTCGAAAAGCACTACGATGATCTGTTTGTATTCTACTCTCATGCCGAAGATCCTCTTATGTATCCTCTCTATATACTCTGGCGTGGCATCTTTTGCTTCGACGGCTATCTCACGGTCCACAAGTATGTCGGGTTTGGATTTATTCAATCGTTTGTACTCTGGCGTGACCATGTATTTCTGCAATAATGATCTTTTGAGTTTCATGAAAAGCTGATCTTGGTATGTGAAATCTTTTGCTGGCATCTGCGGGCTGAAATTGCAGATCAAGTCCCATACGTCTCTGCTTCGGTTGTCCATCTTCTTCTGCGCTTTTTCGACGGGCAGATCAAGGACAGGGGGTTTTTCCTCGTGAGGCTGGATGTTCATGTGTGACAAGTCCACAGTATCTGGCATAGGTGGTTTTGGTTCTTCTTTCTTGCGTGCGTTTAACAGATAGAAGAACACTCCTGCAGACGCTGCAAATACCATCCACAAGAACCACCACTTGAAAGGTATCTTCTTGGCAAGATCTATTTTGGCGATCAAAGCGGCAGCGTCGATGATGGCTATGGCCCCGCTTGCGATTAGCCCGAACTTCTCTATTCCGCTTGGCTCGTCTAAGCCGTCATCAGCCAAGTCATTTATGTCATGGAAATGAGCCGGATGTGGATGAGGACTGTCAGGGGGGTTATGTTGCATGTCTGCTAGGAGTGCTATGCGTATATATAATCCTTGCCAAAAGTAATGTTCAAATATGATCCTTGCCAGACCCTTACCTTCGTAGCGGGATCCTATGGTCCATATAAATTATATCAGTATCCAATTCATCCTCCTCGACTCCTAGAAATGGAAGGTATTTCTCAAAACGTTCTCTATACTGCAAAGCAAGCTGTCTGTATCCGACAGAATAAACCGCGCTGACCATATTTCGGATATGATTCACTAGAAGCATCATGGAGGAGCTGTCATTCTCTTTGTCCAAGACCTCCACTGTCTCAAGAAAATCATCCAGACACCTTTTGTGCTCCTCTTCGCTCATCATCGGCATACACTTTGAATATGATTGGGTATATTTAAACCTACGGTGGACAATAAAGCAATTTGGAACAGGAAGGACACCCTTTGTTTTGCCCGATAGCTTTAAAATCCCCCCAAAACCATCCCCACCATAGCGCCTCCGTAGCTCAGCTAGTAGAGCGTGTGACTTGTATCGTCAGGGAGTCAAATAAACACCCTGTCAAGATATCACAAGGTCACGAGTGCGAATCTCGTCGGAGGCTTCAGAGGTTATGTGCAAAGCCTACGGTTTTGTCCGCATTTTGCGCTACAAAATCTATAAGTCCAGACGTCCTGAATGGAGGACATGGACGAAATGGCAATAGAAAACCGAATGCACAGATTCCCGCAACAATACCAATCAAGCAGGGAAAGACTCTTTAGAAGCCAAATATGCGATGCAGACAAACAAAGCATTGATTTCTTTTTGAAAGATTGTCAGGCCAGGGGTATTGGGCTTGCACGTTTGACCAAACTGGTCCAAACCCTTACAATCTTAGCTGAAACGCTTGGTAAACCATTTGATACCGCTAGAGAGCAGGATATCAAGGATCTGGTAAGGCACTTTGAGGAAGGGGACTATTCACAGTGGCGTAGGCATGACGTGAAGGTGATTATCAAACAGTACTTCGCATGGCTACACAAGGGTATCTACCCGCCTTCTGTTGCATGGATATGCACTACCATACCCAAACATGAGAAAAGAATAGTCACTGAGGGCCAGCTATTGACCCCCGAAGAAGTCAATCGGGTGATAGAAGCCTGCGATCACCCACGCAACAAAGCATTAGTTGCTGTACTGGCTGAGAGTGGAGCTCGTATCGGAGAGATAGGCAACCTCCTGCTATACCAGGTAAACATCGACCCGAATGGGATTGTTATTACGGAGGATGGTA
>CAYHWL010000147.1:0-3843 GCA_964359785.1 uncultured Methanosarcinales archaeon
TATAATAAAGTAGCCTCCCCTTTTAATTCCCCCTTTCTCATGTATCGCACTGCAAACCCAAACACCGCATGGAGCGAATGGAGCATGTTCCTTAAGCAAGTGGTCAAAGACAACCGCAGCTTTAATCCCAAGTGGTTCGTCATATACAAGGCCATTTTCATTCAAAGTCAAAACAAGCTGACCCAAAATAGCGCCTAATTCTGTTTCCGACCAGTCAAAGCTATAAATACCGCTAGCTTGCGTTCTGGCGTCAACAACGTCAAAGCCAAGAAATCTCCAATCCTCATTATTTGATATTAAATCAATCGGAAGCGGCACCAATCCGAAAGTGGCAGCCAGCTTTCCCACTAGATCCACCGGTAAATCAAAAGCAACTAATATGGCATCAGCGGGCCGTTGCAGATTGACAAGCAAATTGAGAGGACCGTCAAAGAGATTAAAACCGTTTTCATCCAACATCATATCTTCATTGATAAGTCGCGGCCATATCTGATTGTCAATAGATTTCGGAAACGTTATATCTTTGCCAGCCTTACCTACACGCTTAGTGTGGGAAATCTCCCGCGGCAGTTGCCCCTCTGGCCATAAGCGCAAGTCGAAACCGATTATACATCTAGGATATCCAGAAATCAGAAAGTCAGCAGACCATCCACTCATCGCGAACTCCTACCAGTAAAGTTCGGATAGGATGAACAAGGACTCATTCCCGCAGGCGGATTATCTAAAACACCCGCTCCAACCTTGCCACCAAGATATGCCCATTGGCACGTCCCATCGGACCGCTTTTTCTGCATTTCATAGATGTGATAATGGGGGCTCAGCCCACCATGTGGCTTGCCGTAATCCGGTCCCTCATAACAACGTGTACCTTCTGGCGGAGTGCACGGCTTATCATCATCAGACTTCGGTGGACAAGTTTTTACTAAATTTTTAATAGCTGATCCAATAGCCGCCCCTCCTAAAAGAATAGTACTTGCACAAGCCCGTGGATTTGATAGGCAAGCTTCAACCCATGGAATGGCTGCGGCCGATAAACCAGAAGGATCAATTTTATTCACTACATTATTTCCGACATATCTCTTCAGATTCGCATCTCCGCCTGCAAAGCCGATTGTGTCTTCAGAGGTAAAAATGCCGGCTTTTGGATCGAAGTATCGGGTTACCATATAGTAGAATCCATTCGGTTCATGCATGACGCCGAATTGACCTACGTATTTGAAAGGCTGTGTAATCGCCTCTTGTTGATTAAGGATTACTCCAAACGGGTCATACGAATATTTATTGACTATGTTCTGTGTTGAATCAGTTATCGCAATGGTTGAACCAATGTTATTAAAGTGATAGGTGTAAACGCTGTCAGATGGAGTAATCAGGGACATAAGGCCGATGCCATGCAGGTAATACTTTGTTATCACATTGTTGACATCAGCCTCTGCAATCACGTTTCCGTCAATGTCATAGATATATTTCGTTGTCACGCTGGCTCTTACTGCTTTTAATCTGTTGCCCATTCCATCATAAAAATACTGCGCGTTGAATGAACCAGAGATTGCTGACAGACGATGCTCGTAATCGAATGTATACGTGCTGCCATATCCGCTTGCTAACTGCCCTTCATTGTCGTAGGTAAACGTATCGCTTCCGGCAGACAGCAATCTTGTCTTCTGTGTGTTGTAAGTATAATTCGTTGTTTCAGACGTGAATATAGGTGTCAACGGTTCATCCTGAACGCTCTGAGTTATGTTACCAACAGCGTTGAGGGTGTAAGCGTATGTCGCAATGACAGAAGCATCAGATTTTTTGTTATCAAGGCTTGTCAACCTGTTTGCATTGTCGTATCCATAAGTTGTAATCGAGCCGTTGAAGTTTACAAGACTGATTAATCTTCCGGCATTGTCGTAATTATACGTTGCAACTTGATTGAGCCAATTCGTTACAGTTTTTAAACGATTCAAGGAATCATATGTATAAGTAACCTTCTTATTTCCTGGATATGTAAGCTCAAGCAGATTACCAATCGCATCGTATTTATGAAGAACCACAAATCCATTGGCATCTGTAACAGTTATCGTTCTGTTTAAGTCATCATAGGCATACGTGGTTAAGCCAAGACTGTCCTGCATCGTGAGAACTCTATCCAAAGAATCATAAGTAAACGTGGTTGTTGAAGCATCGGGATATGTTATGGTTGTTATCTTTCCATCAGCCGCATAAGCATAATTCGTTACTGCTAACAGCGGATCAGTTTTAGAAGAAAGGAGATTACGATTGTTGTAAGCAAAACTCGTTACTGCATTCGACGGGTCAGTAAGAGATGTAATCAGATTTGTTGAATCATAAGCAAAGTTAATTATCTTTCCTGTCGGGCTTGTCTGTTTTAAGCGGTTGCCTCGTTTGTCATATTCAAACGATGTTATTTTGCCTCTTGCATCTGTTATTGTTACAAGGTTGTCTCCGCCTCCTCCGCATGATGAGCAGCCTGTGCCTCCATAAGCGTATTGGGTTATGTTTTCGAGATGGTCGGTTATCTTTTTAAGCTGGCCTTTGTAGTTGTATTCATATGTTGTTGTGTGTCCAAGCGCATCGGTTATTGATGTGATGTTTCCGTTCAGGTCATGAGTTATCGTTGTGATATTTCCGAGATGGTCTGTTATCTTCTTAAGCTGGTTCAGGCCGTTGTATTCATAAGTTGTTATGTTGCCATTGGGGTCTGTCTTTGTGAGTATGTTCCCTGATGTGTCATAAGTAAAGCTCGTTACTGCTCCTGTGTGGTCTGTGATTGATACAAGGTTGTTACTCGTGTCATAGACAAGTGTTGTTGTCTGGTTCAGTGGGTTGGTGATTGTTGTTATGTTGCCTTTTGTGTCGTATGTGTAGCTTGTTACCGCTCCTGTGGGGTCTGTCATTGACAGGCGGTTGCCTTTTACGTCATAGGTGAATGTGGTTATGTGATTTAGCGGGTCTGTGATTGTAAGGATTTGGTTCAGGCTGTTGTAGGTGTATGTTGTTGTCTTTCCTGCTGGGTCTGTCTCTATGAGAATATTTCCGTTTGTGTCATAGGTATATGTGGTGATGTTGTTTTTGGGGTCTGTTATGGAGGTGTTGTTTCCATTCGAGTCATAAGCGTATGTTGTCTTGTTCCCGTCAGGGTCTGTTTTTTCCGTTATTGAGCCGAAGGTTGTGTTGTATTTATATGTCCATATCCCATTGTCTCTTTCTGTCATGGTTGAAGTTGTAGTTGCAGGGTTATATGCAGGAGTCCTTATCTTGCCTTCCGGGTCTGTGGATGAGGTTAGTTTATGGCTGCTGTCATAGGCATAAGACGATACATATCCCAACGGGTCTGTTTTTGTGAGTATGAAGCCGTCTGTATCATATGTGTAACTCCAGCTTTTGGTTATTAAGTCTGTTGTCTGTGTTGATATGCCGGTGAGGAAATTATTTGTGTATGTGAATGTGTGTGTATTGCCTCTCAGGTCTGTTATCGTGATTATCTTGTTGTTTGCGTTATATGTAAGGGTCGTTACCCTGCCTGCCGCATCTGTTATGGCTGTCAGGTTGTTGCCTGTATATGCAAAGGTTATTGAATTTGCGTTCCTGTCCTGTATGCTTGTTATCTTGCCGCTTGTGTCGAAATTATATACTGTGCTGTCTCTATGAGTAAGCTTGTATGTGTTATCCTGATTAATTGTGAGTATCGGATATGCCTCTGTCGGCGGGTTGTATTGTGAGCCATTCTGAACGAGGGTTGTATGCTTTCCGTAGCTCTGAATCAGCGTGTATTCCGTGCTGCTCTGCTGGATTAGTTTTATGTTGTATGGATGTGTCCAGCCCTTGCCGAGG
>CAYHWL010000148.1:0-3828 GCA_964359785.1 uncultured Methanosarcinales archaeon
CCGGCGCTTATGCTACAAAAGCTTTAAAAGGATTAACAGTTCAAGCATCACTTACTTATCAAAATCCAAAATATGTAGAGTTCGATATATTTAATGTAGCTACCGGTGCAGTTGCAAGTCTAAAGGACAAAAAACCGCTTCGCCAGGCTAATTTTATGACTAATCTAACTGCCAGCTATGAAGCGAATGGATTAGATTTATCACTTAATTGGAGTTATACTGGCAACCGTTACGCTGACGATGCCAATTTATTCCAACTTGACGCCTTTAATGTTGTTTCTGGCGGCATAGGATATACTTTTCCGTTTATGCAAAATCAGTCTCTTAGATTAGGCGTTCATGTATATAACTTATTTTACTCTTTGGGATTAACTGAGGGTGATCCTAGACTTTCAACGGGTGTTGATCCGACACAATTTCCTTACTTGAATGCCCGTCCAATTCTTCCTAGAAGAATAATTTTTGATTTGACTTATAATTTATAAGTTAAGATTCCGATAATTTCTGGGTGTCCGTTGGAAGCTAAACGGGCACCAATATTATACTTCTATAATTACATATCACTTTTTTCTGTATTTTTTTTTGGAATAGCTGATGGACAAGAATAACATAAAGAGATTAATTGAAATAGCCAAAAAAAATCTTGAGGGAAATTGGACGGGAAAATACACTAAACCATCACCGCGTCTTTATCCTCATCAATGGAATTGGGACAGCGGTTTTATTGCAACCGGATATTCCTATTTTGATTTAAATAAAGCTAAACAAGAAATTATTTCTTTATTTAATGCTCAGTGGGCTAATGGGATGGTACCTCATATTGTATTCAACCCCGATGTTACCGGTTATTTTCCTGGACCGGATTTCTGGGATTCGAAATGTTCACCTAACTCGCCCAATAATATTCATACTTCCGGTTTGGCAATGCCTGCAGTGCATGCAACGGCTTGTTTAACTATTTATAAAAATCATAATGATAATTCCGGAAAAGATTTTCTCAAATTAATGTTTGGAAAATTAAAAGAGCTTCACCGTTTTTTTTATGAATATCGCGACCCTGCAAATGAAGGTTTAATATACATTCGGCACCCGTGGGAATCGGGTACAGATAACTCACCTGCGTGGGATGAACCGCTCAAAAGAATCGATTTAAATCTGGTAAAAATACCTCCTTATAAACGGATTGATAATACTATCATCGCTTCGGAAAACCGACCTACTAAAGAAGATTACGATTGTTATGTTTATTTAGTTGCGTTGGCGCAGAAGCATAATTATGAGGAAGATCAAATTTATCCTGAATGTCCATTTTTAATTCAAGATCCATTATTTAACAGCATTCTCTGTAAAGCTAATGAAGATTTAATCGAAATCGCATCTATTCTAAATGAAGACGTTATGCAAATTCGGGAATGGTATGAACTGACAAAATATTCAATCAATAATAAATTATGGAATGATGAAGAAGGTTGTTACACATATTATGATTTAAATGCTAAAAAGCAGATTAAACCCGGCTCTGTTTCCGGCTTGTTACCGCTATATGCAGGGGTTTCTGATTCAGAGCACGCAAAACGAGTTATTGATAAATTAAATTCTCTTTCCTTCTCCGGAAAGAATGGAGAGACATATCTGGTCCCAAGCTATGATTTGGAAAGCGATCTGTTCAATCCCGTCAAATATTGGCGCGGACCTATTTGGATCAATATGAATTGGTTCCTCTACAAATGCTTAAGACGTTATGAATTTCATGACAAAGCCGAGCAAGTTCTTAACGACACTTACGAATTAATTAACCGTTATGGTTTTTATGAATATTTTAATCCCAAACGGCAGCTTAACGAAGGTGTTGAAGGCGCCTACGGAGGAGATCATTTCTCATGGTCTTCTGCATTGTTCATCGATCTTTTCCATGATTATATCCAATAAATGAAAAGGTTACCAGAATGAATCTACTCGATTGGTTGATTGTTATTGTTTATGCAGGAGGTTTACTCTTCTTAGGGTATTATTTCAGTAAAAATCAAAAAGACACAAAAGATTATTTCCTTGCAGGGAGAGCATTTGGCTGGTTTCCAATAGCACTTTCAACTATGGCTACACAGCTAAGCGCCATCAGTTTCATTTCGGCTCCTGCATTTGTTGGGTTAAGAGAAAATGGGGGATTAAAATGGCTCGGCTTTGAGTTTGCTGTTCCGCTTGCAATGATTTTTTTAATGTACGTAATTATTCCTCCGTTGTACAAATCCGGTGTAATTAGTATTTACGGTTATCTCGAAGAAAGATTCGGCTTAAGTACTCGGTTAATTGTTAGCGTTGTTTTTCAATTAAGCCGTGCATTTGCGTCCGGTATTTCTGTTTATGCACTTGCTATTGTTCTCTCAGCAGTGTTGAATATTCCAATTTGGGTAACAATAATAATCGCCGGTATAGTTACACTTATCTATAGCACCTTAGGCGGAATGAAAGCAGTAGTTTATACTGATGTAATCCAAATGATTATTTTAGTATTAGGCATTGTTATTTGCGGCTGGGTTGGTTTAAATGAATTAGGCGGATGGGGAAACTTCGCTGCACAAGTAGATCGGTCGAGACTTTTTGCAGTGAACTTTACAGATTTTGGTATTGGGAAAGGTTCGGAATTTGGTTTCCTGCCGATGGTGATTGGTGGATTTTTCCTCTACGCTTCTTATTATGGCTGCGATCAAACTCAAGCACAGCGAGCTTTAACCGGAAAAAGTTTTGCACAAGTAAAAACTGCATTGTTAGTTAACGGTCTTTTCCGTTTTCCGGTAACTCTTAGTTACTGCATAGTGGGTTTGATTATCGGAACATTTGCATTGTCAAATTCGGAGTTTTTTAATTTAATTCCCAAGGATAGGACTGATTACATGATTCCTATTTTCATAGTGAATTTTATGCCTAATGGTTTGATCGGGATATTAGTGGTTGCGATTTTGTCCGCAGCGATGTCTTCGCTTAGTTCAACCATGAATTCTTTAGCTGCAGTTACCGTTGAAGATTTGATTGTCAGAAGACGATCAATTAAACTGAGTAACGAAAAATATGTTCAATATTCCCGATGGTTCACGATATTTTGGGGAATTGTTTGCATTGTCGTAGCTTTTCTGGCTGGCAATATAGCCAGTACTGTAATCGAAGCTATAAATAAAATAGGGTCACTTTTTTATGGACCGATATTAGCAACATTTCTGCTTGCCATTCTTTCAAAGAAGGTTAATGGTACTGCAGTAAATATCGGTTTAATATCGGGTGTAGTTTTCAACTTTCTATTATGGATATTTGCTGGCGGTGTTGTATTCTGGTTTTGGTGGAATTTTACCGGTGCAGTTGTTACTATATCAATTGCTTATATCAGCACTAGTATGATGAAAAATAAGAGAGCTTTGAGCGAGCCTGCTGAAAGGGAACAAGTTCCGTTCTTTTCACGCGAGACAATAATTCTTGTAGGATTTTTCATCTTAACAGTGGCGCTTAGTTATTCGATCTATTTAATAATATAATATTCAGAAGTTTAGCCCCTACTTTGGAGAGGTTTTATTTTAATTGTAAAGACTCGCCGCGGCGAGTCTCTACTACTTTTTCATACACAATTTTTTTAACACACCCCCGCCACAAAAACGGCGGGCAGGCCTGTAGTCCCCTCTCAAGAGGGGACTTTTAATAGGGAGGAGATTTTTAATTGTAAAGACGCCATCCATGGCGTCTCAATAACTTATCCTTAGGAATGTCTGGTGAAACTCTAAAATTTAATATTGAGGAATTTTTCTATGGTCAAACCGCAATCTTCAATAATTATTTTTCTAA
>CAYHWL010000149.1:0-2486 GCA_964359785.1 uncultured Methanosarcinales archaeon
GATTTGGGTACAACTGAAATTACCTTCATCAGACGGGAAAGAATATCTGACAGATTGCGCTAGTACCCAGAGTATGTTTAGGATAATCCAATCTATCCCCTCCAAGAAAGCAGAGCCATTCAAGTTATGGCTTGCCCAAGTAGGATATGAGCGAATCCAAGAGATAGAAGACCCTGAATTGGGACAGGATAGGATCAAGGAGTACTATGAACTAAAAGGATACCCAAAAGAATGGATAGACAAGAGACTGCGAGGGATTGCTATAAGACAGGAACTTACTGACGAGTGGAAGAATCGGGAAGTCAAGACTGCAGAGGAATTTGCTATACTGACAAATGAGATTTCCAAAGCCACTTTTGGCAAAACCATCGGAGAGTACAAGGATTTCAAAGGGTTGCAAGAGAAGAACCAAAACTTGAGGGATCATATGACTGATTGGGAGTTGATATTCACTATGTTTGGAGAGAAAGCAACTACTGATATTACCAGGGCAAAGGATGACGTGGGACTGGAGGAATGTAAGGAATCAGCCAATATCGGAGGGAACATCGCAAAGAGGGCAAGAGAAGATCTGGAGAAGAATTTGGGGAAGAGCGTGATTTCAGAGGAGAATTATCTTCCCAAATCTCAAGACACCCCTCTACTAGAGAAGAAGAAATCGAAAAAACAATGACCTATATCTATCGGCGATGGTCAACTCTGATGTGCTCGGAGTAACAGAGGTGGAATCCCTTGGAATCACTAGACGTGCTTCTTGGCACTAATGAAAAAAGAGGGGGTGGGTGCGTGTATAAAATTGTTTCTTCTTACCCCTACATATCAGAATATTTAGTAAGTTTTATATACTTGTAACGGTAAGATGGTCATATGGTCACCATTAGAAAACGTCAATTAGGCAATCAAGAGTATTACTACCTAGAACATACAGTCCGGAAAAAAGGCAAGGTCGAGAAACTTGAGAGATACCTTGGCAAATCAATCCCCAAGGACATCGAATCCCAAAAACGAGAATTCCTGTTTGAGATATACAAAGCACGCTGGAACCCCCTATTGGAAGTTATAAAATCAGGTTATTCAAAGGATCAAAAAGCAACACCTCCCTCTGCTCGTTCGGAAGAGATAGAAAAATTCGCGATTCATTTCACGTATGATACCCAGAGGATTGAAGGTTCTACATTGTCTATACGTGAAACAAATGATCTTCTTGCCAAAGGGATAACCCCCAACGCAAAGCCTATGAGGGATGTCAAGGAAGCAGAAGCACACAAAGCCCTCTTTGATCTGATGATAAGCACTAAGGAGGATATCTCAATACATCTCATCTTGCATTGGCATAGGCTCCTCTTCCAATCAACAAGACCAGACATCGCAGGCAAGATCCGCGAGCATCAAGTCGCGATTTCTGGCAGTAAATTTTTACCCCCTTCCCCAGTAGAAATAATGCCCCTAATCTCCGATTTCTTCAGATGGTACAATAAGAACAAGGCAAAAACTCACCCAGTCGAGCTGGCCGCATTGGTCCACCTTAAGTTTGTCACTATCCACCCATTTAGCGATGGTAATGGACGAATCTCAAGGCTCCTCATGAATCACGTGCTGAATAGATCAAAGCACCCCTTGCTAAACATACATTACGAAGGCAGAGATAGCTATTACACAGCACTTGAACGATCACAGACAAAGAACCTAGACTTCATCTTTGTACACTGGTTTGTCAAACGGTATATTAAAGAGAACCAGAGGTTTATCAGGAAAAAGTGAGGCTCTTACAGATTGTCATAAAGTACCTGATAAGCAATTGAAAAAGGCCTAGTAGCCAGTCACTCGCTCTATCATACCTTTCTTAATCCTTTGGTAACTGATAATTGATTCTGGCTTAAGATTAAAGCAGGAATAATTATCTGGAAGCGTCCCGAAATTCTGAACCCTTCCAAAATGACTACGAAGATCAACACACGTACCTTCAACATCCGCTCTTGCTCCAACTCCATAGAAAAAACCTGTTACATTATGAACACCTTCGTTCTGAACGTAAGTGATAGCCAGGATAGAACCTTCCATCTCATCACGAAGTTTCTTTATAGCATCCGGGTCCTTATTCTCTTTGATCCACTCTGCAAGCGTTAACTCTCTTTCATCCATTATAGTCTCAAGTTGTGTCATTTATACGAGGTGTTGGATTCTATTAAAAAATGTTTGGATGATATAAAAGCAGATATCTTATCAAAACTTCAACGAATATCGGGCCCATACCAGGTCCAAAACCAGAGGCAGCGCCAAACTGCGGTCTGGCTGGTCTCAAAATATAAAGATTTTGAAGCTTCGTACTTCAAATCAAAGCCCTTGAAGAGAGTTGTGAGCCCACAAACTTTTTTCAATCATCGATAAAAGTGAGGGCTCCTACTATGGTTCTGAAGCCTTGATAGTGCGCAGCACTTCAAGGATTTTAAGACCGCAGTCGCAAAAGCCTTCGACGTATCCTCACC
>CAYHWL010000149.1:2496-3815 GCA_964359785.1 uncultured Methanosarcinales archaeon
ACGTCAGAGGCTGATAGGGTATGAGGCAAAAAAAGACAGCCGCTAGCGGGCTCTGAACATAGAACAGGTATCCTACAAGAATGCGGAGCTGATCGGTCGAATAGAGAAATCATAGGTAGGGAAGTGTCAAACCTGCTTAAAGTAGGAGTCATCTTGGAGGTAATCCCCTATCGTCTCTATTGGGCTCTCTTTTTTGTTAGTGTAGGCTTTATTCACTTTATAATCGCAGAACACAATCCTATCCCCTTGCCAAACCAAGAACTCAAAATAGCCTTGCCAAAAGCGTATATCTGGAATCCCTTCTTGTTCTGGTGTGAGTATCCGAACATAGGATAATGCTTTCCAGATTAGGGCTCTAGCATGCTCGGCTCCTTTGTATTCCGTCTGCATCACTGCTTCAGGATGCTCTATATATGATATGCTCTGAAAGTGATGTGGCCTACCCCTATACCCTGGCGCGAATCGTGCTGACATAACAGGGTTTCTTCTGCCATGCGAAAGATCAGGAAGATTTCCAATGGCTGTCTCAATCAATACCTCGTGCTCGCTTGATACTATCTGTCCGCAGAAGTCTGCTTCCTCAAACTCGGTCAACATGATGTCATACTCAACACCCTGTTTAAGATTCGCATCAAGCCAGGACTTGCATTCTGTGAAATCTCTCACACCAAGACAATAATCCCTAACATCGCCCTCAGTTCTAGGAAGCTTCCTTATCGTATGTCCCTTGCAGCTTGTCAGGTAATCCATGAGTGCGAGATTACCAATGTCAAAATCCCTCGCTGGTAGCGTGAACTCCTTGCAACAAGGCAGACCGGAAGACTTCAACCTTGCCATATCCTCATGTTTAGAAGTGGCGAATGCCAAAGCGAGATCCGGCTGCCCAATACGTTTTAGGCGTTCTATGATATCAGCAAATGTCTGCACCTTCTTCACCATCACTCTCCTGAAATTAGAACTGGTTTATAATGATGAGCATCGATTTAAAGTGTCTCGAATGAGGCTAAAGATCTGGTTTGGGGGCTCCAGCATCAGAAGTGGAATCCCCGGGAAATACCCTACGTGCTCCAAGGCACTATAAGAAAAGAGGGGGCGCTTGTATAAATAACGTGTGAATCTCGATAGTTTTCTAAAACAACGTATTTAAAAACTAACGAACTCCTACCTGCCCATGGGAGATGCAACAGTCATAAATGATAAAGAGTATGAAATATTGAAATCTGAGTTCCTTCATGTATCTGCTAATGTGCCCATACCTCTTAGGACAGATATTATCGCCGCGATAGGTGAACAGACTATGACTTGGGCTAGCGCGAAAC
>CAYHWL010000150.1:0-3704 GCA_964359785.1 uncultured Methanosarcinales archaeon
AGAATAGGGAAGAGTCGCAATATAACGATTTCATAGGTAAATTTTATCACTTCCCCAAAAAGTATATTAAGCAACTCTCACAAAAAAATATCGAATTTGTTTATTACGAACCGAAGAAGAAGGGGGAAGGGGTATATTTTGGCTACGGTAAAATATCAAAAATCTTTGAGGATAAAAAGGAGCCGGAGCACTATTTCGCCGAGATTGTTGAGTATAAATCTTTTTCCATAGAGGTTCCTTTTTTAGATGATAAGGGAAACCGAAGAGAAACCGGCCCCGGTTTTAATATGCAAAATTCAGTGAGGTCTATAGATTCCCAACTTTTAGATGAATTATGTTTAGACGGCGGCATCTTATTGAGCTTTAATGCGGATACGCATCTCATAAAAGTCTTAGGCGAACAACTGATTGAGTCGGAGAAGGTCGGGGTTTTAGAATTAATAAAGAATGCTTACGACGCTCAAGCTAGCTATTGTTCGTTAAGAATCGAGAAAGTGGATAGTCTTCCCGCAATCGATGAAAAGGAGTATAAATTCCCGGAGTATAACGGGCCTGTTATCGTTGTGGAAGATGACGGAACCGGGATGTCTAAAGAAACGATAGAAAAGGGATGGTTTAGACCGGCTTCTACAATAAAAACAAATATAAAGGATCAACTGCGGGCGGAAAGAGAGCGTGCGATTAAGAACGGTAAATTTGACGCCTATGAGACTTTAATTGAAACTTTGAAGAAGGAGCATAAAAACAGATTGCCTTTGGGTGAAAAAGGAGTCGGTCGGTTCGCGACCCATCGGTTGGGTAGAAAATTATTAGTGAAGACTAAGACGAAGGAAAATGATTTTGAGTATCTTTTTAGTATCGATTGGCAAGAGTTTGAGACCTCATCATCGAAGTATGCGGATTTAGATTCCGTAGGAATTAGTCTGAGGCGCCAACCGTCGAGTCGCGATTACGGTAAGAAGAATTCAGGCACTCAGGTTATTATCTATGGAGGGAAAGAGGACTTTGATTGGAATGAAAAGAATATACGTGAACTGAATGATTCCATTCTTTTATTAAACTCACCGAAACCCAACCCCAAAAGCGACAAGCACGATTTCACCGCTTGCCTGGAATGTCCGCAAATTTCCGATCTTAGAACGGAAGACGTGCTTGCCGATATAGCCCCTATTTTTGTCTTTGACGGATTAGTTGATGAGTCCGGTATCTTGGATTATCGTCTTACATTTCAACCCCCCAAGGGTATCCCTTTACCCGAAGAGGTGCTTGAAAATAAAAATATCGATTTGCGTCAGAGTGATAAGGATTATTGGTTGCCGGCAGGTGGCGAAGTTTACCGAAAACCCGCTTGCGGTCAATTTTATCTTCATATCAATATCTGGTACCGGAGTTCGCCTTGGATTGAGGAGCAAGAGGTGGATAATCTCAGCCAATATCTAGATATTCACGGAGGGGTATCTATTTTTAGGGACGGCATCAATGTTTTTCCGGCTCAATGGGGTACCGGTACCGATTGGCTGGGATTAAGCACCCGTCATATTAAGAGAGGTCAAAAGGTGTCGTATTACAATATGATCGGTAATGTGGAGATTGATCAAATCAACAATCTCGATTTGGTCGACCTTACGAATAGGCAAGGGTTAATAAAAAATCAATCCTACGGGGATTTAAAAAATCTTGTTTCAACAATAATTAAGACGGTTGTTGAAATACCGTTTATTGCCAAGAGGCTAAGATATGAAGAGTTAACGGAGGATATCGTTAGAGAGCCGAAAGTTCTTAAAGAATATGCAAAGCAAGGTAGTGAATTAATTTCCAGCATTAGTAAATCTTACCCTGTTGAAAAGGATCCGTATAATATTTTAAAAGGATTGGGCGCAATCGATGAGAGACAGCAAAAGCTGATTAATCTTGAAAACTCATTAAAGAATTTACGGAAAAGCTTGGATTTGATCGAAGAATCTAAGGAACTGTTAATTGAAAAGGCCGGTTTCGGATTGGCTGTCGGTATCTCAGTGCATGAAATTACAAAAATTACGGCAAATTTCTATCAAGGCGTATCGTATTTATTAAAAACCGGCAAGGCCGATAAAATGAAACTGCAGGATCTTAAAGATGCCGCAGTTTCTCTGCAAACGGAATTAAAACGTCTTAGTCCGTTGCGCGCCGTGCGTAATGAGAAACCCTCGGAATTTAAAATCAGTAAAGCAATCAAATACGTTATGGACGTATTTGCCAATCGTTTGACAAAATTGACTATAAACGTAGAGGTGGAATACGATAATGATATTGCTTTGTTTGCGCGTTATGCCGTCATAGCTCAAATTTTTTCAAACCTTTTTGATAATAGTTGTTATTGGTTGGACGGAGAACCGAAAGCCAGTAGGAAAATACGAATTAAGATAAATTCCCAATATCGAACGGTTATTTTTGCCGATAGCGGATCCGGGATTCATGAGGCTATTTATCCGTATATGTTCCAAGCAGGCTATAGCATGCGTGTGCCTCCCAGCGGGTTGGGGCTATATATTTGTAGGTCGTATATGCATGCGATGAAGGGCGGTATTGATGTTACAAATAGTCGCGAAGCGTTGCCTGACATAAAAGGTGCGCAGCTTACTCTGGATTTCGGGAAAGTCCCTGCAAGAAAGGAAGCGGATTGATGGCGTTTTCAATATGTTTAATCGAGGATGCGATTCCTATTGAGGCGGTAGAAGGGTTCGACCATAAAGAACGTCTGAATTCTTCATGCTTAAACTTCTTACTAAACAATCGGGATATTTCCTGGCGAGAGGAGGCGGTAAAAAACTTAGTTACCGAACTAATCAAACTCAAGGATATCCAGGAAGTTTCCGCGTTTACTAACCCGGCTTTTTATTTTGCATCTTTTGAACGAGAAAGATATACGCCGGATATTGTAATACTCGATTGGGACTTTGGAATAAAAGCCGAAGAGACGGAAGATTACCTTATCCAAATTTTGGAGAAAACATTTTGCTATGTGAATATATTTACCGGAGTAGATCAGAAGAGGGAAATCGAGACGTTACTTGCTACAGCCAAATATAAGCCGTATTTAAATGAGAGAATAAGCATAATTCATAAAGAGGATACCGACGCAGTTAATAAAGTTTTGGAAACCGTTAAACAGAAAACAGAAAGTAATTTCTCGTTTAAATTCGGGAACACGCTTAGAAGGGAAGCTGCCGGATCTTTGGAACAAATTTTGGTTTCACTCGGTCGTATTCCCTTGAATGATTTGATACGGCTCTTAGGCGAAGGAAATGAAAATGAGTGTGTTTTGTCTCCTGATTGCTTAGTGGAATTGATAGTAGAGAAATTGAGAAACGATTTAAATGCCCGACATTTCGGTGAACATCAAAAGGTGGCATTAACGGGGATACAACCTATTGCTTCCGATGTTGCGGCTATGTTTTGGGCTTATCGCCTTTACTATAGACCGTCCGATTCTGTTGTAAGGCGAGGGGATATTGTTTTTGAAACGGCAAATAAAGAAAATAAATACTTAGTAGTGTCGGCAGATTGTAGTTTAAGACGGTTTTGGAAGAATCAGTACGGTTTTTTGAATATGGTGCCGATTGTTGAAGTCAACAAAGCGCAGACATTAAAAGATAAGCTCAGTTTTACTAAGAAATTAAATGATATAGGATTTATATTTTCGTCTTTCACTAATAAGTCGAATA
>CAYHWL010000151.1:0-3670 GCA_964359785.1 uncultured Methanosarcinales archaeon
CTTCCAATGGAGAATATTAATAAAGTAGCTGGCCCTTTTGTCGAAGCTTGGGCTTTTGAAACATTTAAAAATGTAGTTGATGATGCAAATAACAAATGGAATTTGATTAATGTTGAAGCTCTAGAAAGATTGAATAGAGCGGACTTGCTCTTACAGTTTAGAAGAAAAAGAAAAATTGAAACCACAGTTACTGCAGAAGTAGATGTTAAAGCAACGGCTGAAGATTTTCAATCATCCGGTAAGTCACCAAACATAACATCTTTTGCAAGAATTAGAAGTGCATATATCGAAAATCCTGATTATTTATTTGTAATACTTTCTTTAAAACACAAAGTCTATTCAACTAAAAATGATCAGACTGGTTTAATGGATGGTATTATGGAAGTGGTAAAATACAATGCATATGATATTAAATATCTATCGGACGCTGATATTAGTTATAATCCTGCCTTAGGAACCGGACAAATACAGATTAGAGATATACATTATGTTTCTTTTGAAGAAAGAACTGCTTGGGAATTTTGTCAGTTATTAGATAAAAAATACTTAGCTTCAAGTAAAAGAGATTTTAAATCTTGGTTAAACTTAGCAAAACAAAATGGTTGGGTTAAGTGAGTAACGAAATAAAAATAATATGTGGTGATGCGATTCAGATAATGCAAGAATTAAATTCAAGATCAGTAGATTTAATTATTGCTGATCCACCATATAATTTAGGTAAGGACTATGGCAATGGTTCTGATACTAAAAGTTTTGAAGAATATATACAATTCACGAAAAAATGGACGAAAGAAGCTACTAGGATATTAAAAGAAACTGGCACTATATATGTTTTCATGGGTTTTCTGTTCATTTCTTATTTATATCAAATATTGGAAAAAGAGAACTCATTAAATTTTGTGAATTGGATCTGTTGGCATTATACACAAGGAATTGGAAAGAAAAAAGGTTTTTCACCAAGACACGATGATATTCTTATGTTCACAAATTCTGAAAACTACACTTTTAATCTTGATTCAATTAGAGTTCCTCAAAAATATTATCGCTCAAGAAATAATATGCGTGGTGCAAATCCTGGAGATGTTTGGGCATTTTCTCATATTCATTACTGTCAAGATAATAGGCAAGATCATCCAACTCAAAAACCTGAAGGTCTAATAGAAAGAATGGTTATAGCATCTTCTAATGAAAGTGATTTTGTTCTAGACCCTTTTTCTGGTAGTGGAACTACCTTAAGAGTTTGTCAGCAACTAAATCGTAATTGTATTGGTTTAGAGTTAAATGAAGATTACGTAAAAATGACAAAAAAAAGATTATCAGAAAAGTTTACTGGATTTGATAGTATTGATCCGCGTATGGAAAGAGTTCCTAATGACTTGAATGATGCTAAAATAAGAGAAGAATATTTAGCTAATCACCTTGAATGGTTTCTTAAAAATCATAATGGTGCAAAAGAAGTATTTTTTAATGAAGTTGAAAAAAAATACGGAACCAGAATAAAACACTCTACCAAGTTATCAGACAATAAAACTTTATTTGACGAATAAAAAATGTCCTTTAAGAATATACCGCATATAATAAACCAATCAAGCGGACGTCGTTTTCGCGTTCGACATTTGTGTAATTATTGGTTTTGTAGTTACGTGTAATATTGCTTGTATAAAGTACCCGCCTCGGCGGACTGTTAAATAAATATTATAATAATTATTGGCATTGTCTTTTGAGTAGCATTCTTGTTCTAGGGCGCCGCTTAGCGGCAACGCCATTATACTTACTTAAAAAAATGTAATGAAATCATTAATAATATTATTTACATCATTCACCATTTCTTTATTTGCACAAATCGATACCTCAGTTTGGTATCCAATGGCAACGGGAAACTATTGGGAATATCAAGATTCTGGTTTATATGTTAGGAAGGGTATCAGTATTGTTGGTGATACACTAATGACTAATGGAATTACTTACAAAATATTTAGAATAAAAGATTTGATAAGTAATCAGATTGGTTATTCCTATCGTAGATCAGAAAATAATTCGTACCTATATTTATGTAATAGGACTAATGAATATAAATTTTATGATTTTTCTAAGAATGTACCCGAAAGTTGGAGGATAGACTCTATTTATAATAGAAGGGTTGTAAAAAAAGATAGTGTATGGGTTCAATTATTTCAAAAGAAATTACCGAGAATGGAATTTGAGAATTTATATTTCACAACTAACAATGACACAATTTACATAGAGAGGTCGTGGCAGCAAATTTATAAAGGTGTAGGAGACGTAATACTTGGTGAATGGGGTGGTTATGTTGAGCTAGTAGGTGCTATTATAAATGGTCAAAGATATGGTACAATCACATCAGTTCGAGATGAAAAGAATATTCCTTCTTCATTTATTTTATGGCAAAATCACCCTAATCCGTTTAATCCTACTACAAAGATTAACTATTCCATTCCTCAATCTTCCCATGTTAGAATTACGATCTATAATATCTTGGGACAGGTTGTAAATGAACTGGTGGATGAAGAAAAACTTCCGGGTAATTACGAAGTAAAATTTAATGGCAGTAACTTCACAGCGGGCGTATATTTCTACAGGTTGCAAGCTGGTGATCCTTCGCTTCGCTCAGGACAGGGCTTTACAGAAACAAAAAAGTTAGTTTTGATAAAGTAGGTTACTACGGGCGATGGTATCTTTTTGAAAGATGTCATCTTTTATCTTGTTCTAAAATTTGAGACGCGATCAAAGTTCTAAATTTCGGTAGATTTCTTTACGGTGTGCAATCCGCCGAAGGTAAACTGCCTCGTCATCGTATGAGAAAATCATTCTGTAACCTTTTGCCACCACGACTCTATAATATCCTTTTAATCTAATCAGAGGACGCACATTCAATTCGGGATGAAACACGTTCTCACAGAGTTTTTGTGCCGATTCAAAAGATTCTGCTTTTACGTGTTCTGGTAAGGATTTGAGATCACGTGCAAATCGATTTGTGCTCTGAAGAACTCTCTTACGCAACGAAGTCATCGAACGAGCGTACCTCGTTCATCTTTTTGTTTCGGATATCATCATCGGACTCACGAAGTCCTGCTAAGAATTCCTCATAATACAATTCATTAATCGAAAGTGTAGTGGTGAGGAACTCTTGAATAGTCTTGTAGGCATCGATAAGTTTCGCAAGCTGTTCTTCGGATATGTTAATGGTTCCTGTTGCCATAAAAGTTCCTTTCGAGTAATGCTTGTGAAAGCTAATAAGTCTTGTTGACAAAAACAAATATCGAGGTTACACTCTGAGTCGGGCTGGGATTCACCTCCGGCGTATATTTCTACAGATTATAAGTTTACGCGCCGAGGCGTGCGGGTTCATTCAGTGATGCAAAGACATTTATTTTGATGAAATAGTATTTCAAATATATTGAGGTCGCATAACGCGACCTCAACTTGTTAACTTCTTCCCAATTATAAGTTCTATTTGTCTTCTATATTCTCCGATATACTATAAAAATTATTTTACCTTACCCGTCATTTGGTTATATTTAATTGTGAGTAAAAAAAATCCACATATTGCGGTAAAGATCGTTAATGAATTAAGAAACGCTCTTGTGCCTTTGTTTGGTGATAACCTTATTAAGATAGTGCTTTTTGGTTCTTATGCAAATCTAGATTA
>CAYHWL010000152.1:0-3646 GCA_964359785.1 uncultured Methanosarcinales archaeon
AGCGAAGAGCCGCAGCGACATCGCGATCACCAGGGGTGAGCGCTCGCAATTGACAAACCTCTTCAAGAGATATTGTGTCGACTATACTGCTTATCTTGGTCTCATTGACAGGGATTGCGGTCATGGCCGGCTGGATCTTCAACATCCCGATTCTCACGTCGATAAGTCCGGCGTGGGTGTCGATGAAGTTCATCACTGCCTTCTCCTTTTTTATCAGCGGGATCCTGGTGTACTTTATCCTAAATCAATCGTGGTCATATACGCGTGAATTTCTGGTTCCCGCGCTCTCGTTCCTTCTGTTATTGATGATGGGCACATTTGTCATCTCCGTCTATCTTTATGTAGACACTGGTTTGGGGTCTCTTTTTGTCGCTGAAGCGCCGGGTGCGGTGAACACGACGATTCCAGGGGTCCCTGCCATTCCCACGATGCTTTGCTTTATTCTAATCGGTATTGCGGGGTTGATCACGGTCTATAATCCTAAACCCACGATTTCCATTTTTTGGCTTGGCGCGATAGTCACTTTTATTGGCAGTCTTGCGGCGTTAGGTTATCTGATTGGTGCCCCTTTGTTATACTATTCATTTGTGGGCTACACGGCTATGGCATTCCACACTGCGGTTCTTTTCGTCCTTTTGGGAGTGGCTATGATGAGGTGTAGATGATGAGATTGCGTACTAAGATCAGTGTTATTTTCTTCGTGTTGTTTGCTGTGGGCATCATATTCCTGTCATTTGTGATAATCTCGAATTTCCAGGCCACTCTAAGAGCCCATCTTGTTGAGCATCTGGTGTCAACTAGCCAATCGGCTTATCTTAGCGTCAACACATATCTAACCGACTTCAAGAGCGGAATTGTGGATTTCTCTTCAGATGGCAAGATCAAGTCATGTATTGATGGTTATGGATGCACAAGTGATGAACTCTCTTT
Source organism: uncultured Methanosarcinales archaeon (assembly GCA_964359785.1). Classification (GTDB taxonomy): domain Archaea; phylum Nanobdellota; class Nanobdellia; order Woesearchaeales; family JAGWAF01; genus JACQSU01. The sequence continues at coordinate 931 of CAYHWL010000152.1, forward strand.
TCATCTGATAAAAAATAAGATTCCTGCCAGGCCAAATCTCGTGGATCTTTTTGTGTTGGACACAAAAGGGATAGTCTATGGCGCGGTACACAAGACTGACATCGGGCGTGATCTGAACAGAGAGCCTCTTTTTAGACAGGTAAAAAAAGGGCCTGCGCTTCGAGTCCTTGTGATAGATGGCAAGCCGGTCATGCGGGTCATGGCTCCTATCGGTCGTACTACCGCGTCGAATGAGACTGTGGGCTATATCATCGGGGATTATGATGGTCGGGGTATAGATAGGTTTATGGTGGCGCCCGACGTCTTGGGTCCAAGTGGTGAGGTTCTGATGGCGTATCGCGATGAGCGGGGTGATGCGGTCTATTTCACGAAGAGGAAATTCAGTCAAAGCGTGGGGGGAGCCGTCCCAAATGGCACTCTGGGTGTGCCAATGATGGACGCCCTTAGCGATATCAACGGCCTTCGGTATGATCTTCACGATTATCGTGGTGTCAAAGTCCTCTCGAGCACTCAATATATCCGGCAGTATGATCTAGGATTGGTAGTCAAGATGGATGAAGCCGAGGCTTTCGCTCCGATACAGAAAGCCAATCATCTGGTGTTGTTCCTTGCTTCCATGACGATATTTCTCGCTACGTTGATTATCATAGGAGTTAGCACAAAGATCTCCGACTCGATCACATCCCTCACAGATGATGTGGATAAGATATCACGTGGAGATTTCGATATCGAGTTGAAAAAGAGCGATCTGGATGAGATCAATTCTTTGACAGCGTCCCTTGGCCGCGTGCTTGCTTCGATGAAACTGGCTGTATTGAGGTCTGGTGCTATGCCAGAGATAGTCCCTCCAAAGGAAGAGGTAAAAGAGACCCGGGAGTTGTCCAGTAAGCCGGATTCGTCCTCGAACCCAAAGAGATCTAAGAGGAAAGCGTCTAAGAAAAGACGATGAACCTCCCTCACGTTTATAAACCGCTGTGAGCTTTTCGGGATATGGATCTTAAGACATTAAATAGCGCTCTTCCGCCTCTTATGGCGCTCATCCGCAAGGGTGTGGAAAGGAAGATACTGCTTAAGAAGTATGATGAGGAGCTTGTCAGCATCGCGTATGCCAGGGTGAGGGACGCGAAGATCGGCAAGGATCTTCTTTTCAATGAGGATGACTTAAGATTCGCCACGAACCCGATAGTGGCCAAGTGGCGTGCGCAGCGTCTAAAATGTGATACATTGATCGAGATAGGCTGTGGTGTCGGCATCCAGACCCTGGAGTTCGCGAAATCCTGTAAAAGAGTTATCGCAGTTGACAACGACAGAAGAAAGGTTGAGTATGCCAAGCAAAATGCGATCAGCGAATCTATCACAAACGTTGAATTCATCGTAGCGGATGGCATCGAGTTCCTTGGATCCCAAAAGAAAGCGGACATCATCTTTATTGATCCACAGCGATTGGCAAGCGAGCCGGCAAGATCCTTAGATACTATCAAGCCGTCAATCCCTGACATCCTCAAGGTCGCAGGCAAGCTCACAAAGAGAATTGCCATTGAGCTTCCTCCGCAGATCAAATGCCTGTACTTCGACTGCGAAAAGGAGTATTCATCTATCCGTCACGAGCTTAATCGTCTCACCGTCTATTTTGGTCCGTTAAAGAATGCTGACACAAGTGCTGTGATGCTTCCTGAAGGTGAAGTGCTTACCCCACAATCAAAAGCCCCATTACCCAAAGGCCCATATCTCTACGAGATCGATCCTGCGGTCATCAAGGCAGGTCTTCATGATTCTTTGGGGCTAAGACCATCAGGTTTGCAGGGACTCTACTGCGCAAATAAGCGCATCTCAAGCCCTTTTATAAAACACGTCTTCAAGATGATCTATGAGGGTGCGAATAATCCGGGTCAGATCAGGCCGGCGTTGCGTGGCATCGGGAAGATTGTCCTTCGCGCGCAGGTCGCTCCAAAAGATTATTGGGATCTAAGAAAGAAGTATGAGCTTGGTCTATCTGGTCCTGGTGTGGCCCACCTCTTCATCGAGGGGGGGATGGCTTACGTCTGTGAGCTTCTCTTTTAGGCAGTATCTCATCATGGTCTTTGTCTTGCAGTCTATTATCCCTCGCCTATACCTCTCGGTGATAAGAGGTATCTTGCTCTCAAGGAGAGCGACAGGACAGGTGAGTATATCATCCAGTGAGATTGGTTCTCCGATTGTGAGGTGCACCGTGCTTCCAAGTGCCGGAGGTCTTGTCTTTCCTGGCAGGTAGAGTTTTCCATCCTTGGCGTATCCTAGGAACATTGGCACGATTGGCACATTTTTTCCGCTTAACCCAAACACGTCTATCCACACCTTTGCGGCTCCGGTCTTGACCTCTTTGATGGAGTAGCTCTGGACGCGTGTCCCTTCCGCATAAGATATGAGTGTCTGGTTGTTCATGACAAGATATGCGGATACTATCCTCCAGTCCAGCGGACAATCTTCGCCGATAGTTTTTCTCACGTCCAGCGCAAGTGCCTCTCGGTCTTTTTTCCCAAGCAGTAGCCCGATATCCTCGGTGTATTCTTCGCCCTTAGCTAGGTGGGGTTTGCTGTTGACGGGTATCACTACGCAATAGGTGAGATATTCGCGCAGTATCAATCTCGTGAACACCTCTTTTTTCCCCCAGACGAAGTCTCCGCCCCCAAACACCATTCGGAAGATGAAGTCATAGAAGGTTGGATGGTTGCAAGTG
>CAYHWL010000153.1:0-3623 GCA_964359785.1 uncultured Methanosarcinales archaeon
AGAGTAAGAGAGAGGCATTCGGCATTCGCATAGCGCAGTGGCTTCCGACAAACGGCGCCATACACCTGTCTTACAGGTATTACAGGGACGACTGGAAGATAAACTCAAATACATACCAGATACTTGTTTATCAGTATCTCCTAAAGTCCCTGCTGTTCAGGGGCGAATACCGGCATTATACGCAGGACGGCGCATATTTCTACAAGGATTCCTATACCGGAGCCGAGAGATACCTGACTTCAACCGCCTCGCTGGGTTTCATAACAGCGAATCTCTATGGACTGAAGGCGGTTTATTCGTTTGATAAAACAAATTTTGATGTAGAAGCCAAATACGAGAAATACCGCCAGTCCACCGGACTTGACGGAGACATATTCATGGCAGGAATAAAGTATAGTTTCTGACCCATAACGGCAGTAACGAGTGACGAGTAACAAGTAAAGGGCATGAAATAGAAAATGGATTTTCAAATCCTTTAAAAAACTTGTCACTCGTTACTTGTTACTGTTTTGTGCCTGTCTGTTTCTGCGCCTCTTCCATCGCCTTTTTAGTTTCTTCAGCCTGTTTCTCCATAGCCTTCTGCATCTCTTCAGCAGCCTTTTGCGCCTCCCCGGACTTCTTCAGGATTTCCCCTGTCTGCTTTTGTATAGCTTTTGAAGCCTCTTCCATCTCCTTTTGCATCTTCGGCAATTCATGGGCAATCTTCCTTGCCGCAAACTGAGCGCTTATATTCAGCAATATGAGAATAGCTCCGATAATGCCAAAAACAAGCCATGCCTTCTGCGAAGGAATTTTGTGAACCTCAACACTCGCAATAACAATAAGGAATGTCATAAGGACAATACCGGCTGCCGGGCCAAGGTAAGGAACAATATTGAGCACCGCAGTTATAGGCGTGAGCGCTGATATATACGCAGCACATCGGTATGCTGTCTCATACGGTTCCTGAGACCCCATAAGTTTCCATATCACAAAGATTATCGCAGCGCCTATGAAGCCGAAGATCGCAATAAAGATGGGCATCAAAACTATTGATGCAACCCCCATCGCCATACCGGCGACCAGACTAAAACCGATAAAACTGAATACAGTCTGTATCAGGCCGCCTATGACTCCCATAACAACCATAAATATCAGCGGCTCTATATAACCCCCTGTCTTAGGCATCTCTCTGAAGAAAGCAGACGGAGATGTCAGAACCTTAATTGCTGTCTGCGGGATTGCTGCGAAATCAAAACCCTTTGCTTCCATTTTTTGCCTCCCCTTCCATGTTATTGTTTTATAGATTGTAGTTTCTAAGAATTTATCATAACTGAACCTGAAATACAACAAAAATATCCGAAAATATCCGAAAACTCAGGACAGGACACGATGACGATACATCTGATGAATTTCAGATATCCGTATCCTTTCTGCTTAAATAGCCCTCAAGAGAGACAGCAGTCCTTTTTGCCAAAAAGATATAAAGGCACATGCCGGCAAAAACCGCATTCCTCAGGACAGCCTTCATGTCAGCCATGTCAGGCAGTTTCAGGACATCGGCAAGAAGGCCGAAACAGCCGCAGTCCACCTCCATGCCCCTGAGGATAACGGATAAGATTGCGAGCATAAAGGCAGTATTCAGAAAGGCAAGCAGCAGCGAACTTGCCCTGTACAGCAGGCCCAGGATTATAGAAAGCCCCAGCAGGAATTCCAGCCATGGGAGGTACACTGCTGTAAAACGGACGGTTATATCGGGAAACAGGTCGAATTCCCTCAGTGTCAGGATAAACCTTGCAGGGTCAGAAATTTTGGCCAGTCCTGCAAACAAAAAGATACCCCCGACTATTATCCTGAATATGAACGATACTCTTGCCGCCATTTTAAGTATGCCTTTTGTCGCCTTTGTCCGAAATATGCGGATGCCTTACAACGCGCGCAACCTCAGATCGGACAATGACGCCACCTCGCGTTATTTCTGCCTTCTTTTCTGCCTTTTTAGGTAAAATCCTTATTCCCGAAGGTGAAACGGCATTATAAATAAGTGACAAGAACAAGGAAATTATCAGTATTAACAAAATTTCAATTATGATCCTTCTCATTTTTTCCTGTGATTCTATCAGATGCCGAAAATAAAGCCGGCATGACATCTTGCGCTATTTTATGATTTTTCCATCTGTCTCAATTTATAAACAGGTTCCATATAAAAACAAGTATCAGTAATAAAGCAAGCTCAACTATAGAGATTTTGGTGACAATGATGGCGATTTTTCTTTCCGAGAGAGTCAGCCTCAACCAAGCTCTGTCCATAAACCATTTTAGGAATCTCTTCCACAATGTCCTGCCCCCGGCAAGCTTTAAGTATTCTCCGATGCTCCTCAGCCAGTAATGAACTTCATTCCGGGCTCCGTTCAATACAGTCTCATCCTCGCATTCAAGCAAAAACATCTTTGTCAATTGAACGCCATCACCGTCCCTTTCGATAGTAAAATCTATCTCCTTCAATATGCCGTTTTCAACCCTGAATGAGACCCTTTTATCCTTTGAAACCTCAAGGAACTCTATGCCACGCGTTTCTGTCACCTCTTTTGCGTAATATTCGATCGTCGCCTCGTATCTGCTTCCCTCCCTGACCGTCCCTACGGAAAGGGGCTTAAGCTCTTTCAGGCTCCAGTATGGGGAAAGCCTCAGCAATACATCAATATCCAACAGAACATTAAAGGCTATCTCCTCTGAGACAGGCAGTTTGACGCTTTCTGATATTTGTTTCATAAGCATTATTTTATACTAACAAGGCAGGTATTACGAAGTTATTTTCAGGGAGTTTGATCTACAGGGGGCATGGTATGCCATGCCCCCTGTAGCAAATAAATAGATTCCTTACTTCTTGCCCTCTACTGTCGGGTAGTCCTTCTTTATCCAGTCAGGAAGACCTGTCCTGTACCAGTAGATGTTCTTGAATCCGAGTTGTTTCATCAGCAGTATTGCGCCTGGCGACCGCCAGCACTTTACGCCGTTTCAATAGTTGACGTATATCTCGTCCTTGTTAAGCTTGTCAGCCAGCTTCGGGTCCTTAACAAGCTCATCCACGGTAAGTAATTGTGCGCCGGCGATATGCTCCTTGTCATAATCGGCCTTCATCCTGTTGTCCAAGATCACAAACTTCTTCTTCTCATCAATCCACTTCTTAATCTCGTCTGCTGTTATCTCCTTTACACCGGCGATAGAAGCAGGCATGTCTTTCTTGTCTTTCCCTAAGGCCTTCAGGTCCTCCAACTCCTTCAAGAGGGGATCAGGCCATGCAGCAGCAGATGACAGGTTATAAAAACCCACAACTGCAAACGTGAAACACAGCACAGCGATTGCCAGTTTCTTCAACATCTTTACCTCCTTGATCTTGATTGTTATTGATGCTAAGTCTCTGAGAAGCCCAAAGACTTAGCATCGTACTATATACTGCGCGAAAAACCACATTTCAATAATCAGGGCCGGGCACCTGATATTACCTGATCTCTCAAATAACCAACCGGCTTACCGGAGCTTGATTGTCAGACATCCGCCTCATACCATGCATTTTCCTGACCTCGTCTCTCTTAAGCGTTGAGGTATTTTCAGCAGCTATCATAACAGGACAGGGCGCAAGT
>CAYHWL010000154.1:0-3597 GCA_964359785.1 uncultured Methanosarcinales archaeon
AATCAAGACGGCTACCTGCTAAGGCCACCAATCACCGATTTATGCAACACCCCACCATCTAACGCGCTTATGACACAGACAAATTGGGAGCAATTAGCAAATGAGTATACTCAAAGGGATTTTCCTTCCAGTGATTCGATCTGTGGGTATAAGATGGTGCTTGATCTACTGGGAGATATCAGTGAAAAGCGTATCTTGGACTATGGCTGCGGTTCAGGGAAATTCTCAAGAGTGCTTGCATCCAGAGGAGCAAAGGTGCTCGCGGTCGATCCTACACCCTGCATGATCGATCTAGCTAAGCGGCAGAATTGTGATAATATAGAATACCATCTCCTTGACTGGGGAAAAATCGCGAAAGAGGCTTCAATGGACGCCGCAGTAGTCTGCTATGTCATGTGCGGACGAAGCGGCGATGATGAGTTTGTCGAGATTCTACAAAATATCAGCCTTAACCTCGCGGTTGGGGCGAAATTGATTGTCCTTGATCCACATCCAGCCAGGAAACAGAAGGACATGATTGGACAAGAAAATATGTGCAGAAGCCTGCTTGAGGGGATGGTAACACCGGTTGTAGATTTCTATCGTCCAATCCCAACGTATCTTAACCTAATCCGGAGGGCAGGTCTTGATATCGAGAACGTGCTTGAAAGCCTGACTCCGGAAGGGATGCCTCACTCGCTTCTCATTGGAGCCAAGAATGTATAGGGTTGATACTGATCTTGGGGTGCAAGTGATTGGCCCGAACCTAGGAGAAGCATGGATTAGTCTTGTTGAGGCTATCATATCAGAAGGGATACCCTGTTATGATGAAGGAAGACCACGCAGGGCTTTGGACAATGTGAGATTCATGGCTAAGACCCAGTCATCTGATGACCTGATAATACATTCTTTTGGAGATAGAACCAACTTGGAGGCTATGCTGGCATTCACCTTCGAAAAAGAGATCATGCACGATATAGACTTGACTCCAAGTTTTGGAAATGGGGCCAAAAGTTATCACCAAAGGATCCGGGAGGGCAAGCTCCTAGAATTTGTCGAGAAGAGGCTAAGCCTCATACCAGAGAGCAAGAAAGCAGTGATGGTCTTTCCCACATATGAGGATTATAAACAAGTATTGGGAGATATGAAAAATGATTATTTGCCATGCATAGTCTGTGTCCAGTTCCGTCTGGATGGAAACAGACTGAATGCAACCTTCAATTTTCGATCGATGGACGTATATCAGAAGGGGCATGGGAATCTAATAGCGATCGCTAAGATGGCGGAGATACTCGCTAAGCGGATTGGATGCAATCTAGTACGGGAAATAATCCCCGGATCCATGGATGGGATGATTGTCGACGCCCATATCTATGAGAATACGGTGGCGGGGGCTTGGGAGATGCTCAAGAGATACGGTCCGTCGATGCCTTAACTTAATAAGTAATGATACTATACCTGCTGGGATGATAAAAAAATTGAATGTAAGAGAAGATTTTTGCTATCATCTAGGATTAGTCGAAGCGGTAGACGATGTGCTCACTGGATATATCCGTTTAACTTGTGCTCGTAAGATAGGGCCAAACGCGCAATATTCTGTTCGAGGTATCTTTGCGCCTGCGAAGTGGAACATGTCCACAAAAGAGACTAGATTAGATGCTCCTATTTTTTGTGGTACCCTAGAAATGCTAAGCGAAAAAGACAGAGCAAAATTCATCGACTCAAAATATGACATCGGAAATTTGGGATTTGTCAATCCCTATCGAAGGATCAAGCAAATTCCACTTTCCGAAATAAAGTATTCTCCTGAAGCCAGGAATGTTTTGGATACGGGACTAAAGAATCTGCCTAGGGTATATGCTGATCTGCTGGCCAGTTTGAAGGAGATGACATATTCTTATCAAAAGCTCTTAGTTTTCCCGCCCGCTTTCAGAGAGCTTGCAAAAGAGGTTGGGGCGATCCACTTGGCAAAGATTACTAGCTTCACAAAAAAAGCAAGGATAATGAAGATACGAGAGAGAGGCATCAATTCAGCGGATTTTTTTAGTGAAGATGAGAGTACCGAATTAGAAGAAGTGATCGCTTCTCTATGGGAGGAGCCACGGGAAAAGTAACTTGAAGATATTCTTTCTTGGGTACTATAAACTCCAAAACTGCTTAAATACCAGGATCACCTCTTCGCTTTGCTCATGTAGGAGCCGCTTCTGACGCGACCCATATGACCTGAGAAGCGCTTGCCTTCATGCTGATCCATCTTGTGGATCGCGTGCTCGGCTTGGCTTTGGATGTCTTTGAATGCCTTGTGGACCGCTCTTGCGAAGTCATAGTCCCATGCTTTACTGGAGACGAGTTTCGCTTTCATCGGACTGATGACAAGGATATGGACATCAAAACGCTTCTTGGAACCCTCTTTTGAGTGGCACTTCACGTGGATCTTGAGGCCGACAAGATTGTTTAGAACACGTTTGAGTTTTGAATGATAGTCTGTCGAGAGGTTATTGAGGATGTCTAGCTGGGGCGGCGTCAATTCCTTGAGGTTCATGTATTGGATAAGCTCGTGTTCCATGTCAAATCCCTTCTTTTGCGGATATATAAGGGCTGTGCATCGCGTAATCCACAAACGATATAATCTCCTCCAGCTTTTTAAATGACGGGCTAATCTGCAGCCTATAATTAATCACTTAGTGAGGACAAAATGACAGAAGCATACTACCGTATACCCAAAACTATGTTTGGCGATGGTAAAACCTATAGGGTTTTGGTAGAAGACAAACAAAGACTTAACGGCTTGGTCAATAGACTCCATAAATTTCTTTCTCAAAAACATGAGACCTTAATTGAAGCTCAAGGCATCATCCCAGATTGCGATCTTGTTGCTCGGATTCAACGAGCCATTGACTTGAATATCAACGAAGATCTCACTAGTCTCACTCCTCAAGAAGATGAAGACATCGGTATGAACCTGCCAGAAGGGATGGCACTTGCATATAGCATCGTCCGTGATCTGCTTGAAGGCAATTCTAGGAATATATCTGAATTGGCAGACAAGTTATCAGAGGATGGAGTCAGGTTCTCCGCCGAAAAGATCTATAACTCCTCTGGTATGTATCGCACGTGGACACAGATACATGGATGCGTGCCGGAACAAAAGGTCGAGGAAGAGACAGATTTTGTCTATTCCACCCCTGATGGAGATGAATATTTACTCCCCAAGGAGACGGCCCTGTCTGCGAATGTGGAGATAGGCATCAAGAAACTTGAGTCAGAACTAACAGAATCAATTGTGAAAGAGTATAGCATCCCAGAAGCGGTTGTCGGGCCACACGCATCTAAAGCCATGGCCCAGCATATACTTGGAGGAGCAATCAAGGAGCTTATCCGATATGGGCCTGCAGCCGTACATTATCTTGCACTCCGTACACTACTATCCGAGACGAAAGACAATTCGCCTATGGGATTGCTAGACTTGAGGAAAGCAAAACAGCTCTCGGAAAGGTTCTCAACATGGGTAAATGATAGATGCGCGGCAATTGCTGAATATCGTCGAGAAAACGCGGGCACAATAGACACTCCATGTTTGGAAACTGCACAAACTATTGACATACCAGTCAATCTCGA
>CAYHWL010000155.1:0-3547 GCA_964359785.1 uncultured Methanosarcinales archaeon
GCGCCTAGCTTGCCAAGGCCTAAAACTCTTGTGCCGTCGGAGACTATTGCCACGCTGTTGCCCTTGATCGTGAGATATCTTGCCTGGCTTTTGTCTTTAGCGATCACCTTGCAAGGCTCTGCCACACCAGGAGTATACGCGAGGGAGAGATCATGCCTGGTCTTACAAGGGAACTTTGGCTTGATCTGGATCTTGCCATTGTGTTTTTTGTGAAATTCCAAAGATTCTTCATAAATGTCCATGATAATCACCTTCAAGACGGGACTAGAACGATCCAGATAAAATACTTTACGGATTTCGGAGCGATTTTCGGAACATATTTAAATGGAACCTCGGGGAAAAACAATCAGCACCAGAAGTCAGAAGGGGTGACACTTTCCTGATCTTAATTGGTGTGTTTTTTCTTGTTTTATTGTGATTATTGCGGGATGATAGAAGATTATCGTAATGACTTAGGATGTCAGCATAAAAATCACAGTATACCGAGAATTATTCCGGAAAATCCTTAGAAACACATATTAAAACGAGAATTGTTCAGTCTGTCATGACGGAAAAAGACAGTTTTGGAAGGTTAGTAGGCATCATCAGTATTCTTGTGGCTATCTTGAGCTTATTTGGAGCTTATGTCACACCAACAAGTGCGGGGATAATCGTAATGGCATGTTCTGTTGTATTGATGAGCGCAGTCCTATTTGAAAAGGTAAAACCCATAAGCGAGCATGAACGGAGAATTGATGAGCTAGACAAAAAACTTGATATTGAGAAAAGAATAAATAGGCTTCAATCTGAGCTAGACACAATGAAAGGCGCGATGAGCATGATGACAAACAAGAAAGGGGACTCCAGTCAAATGATCCTGCTTTTGATCATGGTGGTAATGACAGCTTACATTGTGTACCTCATATTCTTCCAGAAGACACCTTGAGATCATTTTAGAGTGAGAGCCACCACACACTCCACATGAGGGGTGTGGGGGAATAGGTCAAAAGGTCTGATACTCTTGATCTTATACATACCTAACTGCGCGATATCTTGGGCGAGAGTGTTTGGGTTGCAGCTGACATAGATGAGATTCGGAGGACGGATCCGCTGGATATGCATCCTCGCTTTCTTGCTAAGACCACCTCTTGGTGGATCGACAAGGATGATATCAACGTCCTCCTTGTGATTGTCAAGGATGACTTCGACATCACCTGCTAATAGTGTGACATTGCTAATCTTGTTTTGCTCCTTGTTGAACCTGCCCATCTCGATGCTATCACCTACGGCTTCGATGCCAGTAATCTGCTCGACTGTGTCTGATAGGATGAGACTAAACGCTCCGACACCGCAGTATAGGTCCATCAAGGTCCTTGGTTTTAGGGTTCTCACTTTCTCTTTGACATATTGGAAGAGCTCGCTTGCCTGGTATGGGTTGGTCTGGAAGAAACAGTTTGGAGTGATGCTGAACTTTAGGTTTTGGATCTCTTCAGTGATGTAAGGCTTGCCCCATAAGAGTTTTGGAGCGCCACTGCTTGTGTCTGCGATGCCCTCATTTATGGACTGGTAGAATGAGACGATGTTTAAGGGTCTTAAGTGGGATTCTAACTCGTCTAAGCCAGGGATGTCTCCGCTGTTCGTCACCAAAGTGATCATCTTGTCTTGCGTGAACTTCGCGGCGCGGATGACAGCGTATCGTAAAAAGCCTTGTTTTGTCTTTTGGTCATAAGCGGTGAGGTTGTGTTTTTTGAAGTGGGACCGTAGGATCTCCAAAATATGATCGGAATCCTCTGTGAAGATGAAACACTTTTTTATGTCGATCACTTGGTTCCACTTGCCTTTCTCTCTTAGGCCTAGGATCTGCGGCGGCCAGACGACAAAATCCATACGGTTCCGGTAGAATCGGGTCTTTGGCGATGGACTGACTGGATCAATGGGGAAATCTATCCCACTCTCATTGAAAGCTTTTGCCACCACCTTGTGTTTTTCCAGCAATTGATCTTCGTACGCGATGTTTTGGCTTGCACAGCCACCACATCTGGAGAAATGAGGACAGAAAGGAGTCGCCATGGATAGATCGGGGTGACAGATGGTTATAAGGGTTGCGTGTCGGATATCCCGATAGGTATTTAAGGCCGGAATCTTATCTGTCCTCATGGCACAAACGTTTAATATCATAGTTGAAGAAGGAGAAGATGGTTATCTTATCTCTGAAGTGGTTGGACTCCCAGGATGTCATACTCAAGCGAAGACCTACGATGAGCTTCTTAAAAGAACCAGGGAGGCTATAATGTTATGTCTTAAAGTCAGGAAAACTGATGAACCTGTGCCAAAGTTTGTGGGACTTTCGCAAATCGAGGTACAAGCTTGAGCAAATTGCCGCTCTTGAATGCAAGAGAAATGACACGAATTTTACTGAAATTGGGCTTTTCATTGAAACGTCAAGAGGGAAGCCATATGTTCTTTGAACACCCTGATGGAAGAACCACCGTCATCCCTAATCATGGAGGGGAAGATATCGACCGCGGCTTGCTCAACAAGATAGTTAAACAAGACCTGAAAATGGAACGTGAAGATTTCATAACCAAAGTTTGAACCTTGAATTTGGAATGTACTCGACATCTTAGCGCAATGCATAAATAGTCGATGTTTGGTCGGGGACTTATGCTGAGGCAATCTTTTGTGTTCTTGGACAGGATAAGCGAGAGCGGTGAGAGGAAACTGTGGGATGCAGGGATAACCGATTGGGACAAATTCCACTCCGCGGCGAACATCCCAGGGGTTGTAGGAGCCCGCAAGACGCTCTATTCCATGCAATTGAAACGGGCAGAGAACGCCCTTAATGATGGCGACTATTCATATTTTGTAGATAAGATGCCTTGCGCGCATATGTATCGGCTGTATCCTTTCCTGCGAGATTCCACAGTGTTTCTGGACATCGAGACCACGGGATACCATGGGGATATCACCGTGATAGGTCTCTATGACGGCGAGAATGTGATGAGCTTTGTGCGAGGATTCAACCTGGACAAAGAGATATTCATGAGCACCATGGCAAGATACAAACAGGTGATAACTTTCAACGGCGCATCCTTTGACCTTCCCATGATAAGGAAATATTTTGGGATGGATTTCCCCCAAGTGCATATTGACTTGCGCCATGTCTTGAAGCGATGCGGACATTCTGGCGGCCTCAAGGCGATTGAGAGGAAACTCGGCTTCAAACGAGATGATGATATCAAAGACGTGACTGGTCTTGAGGCCGTGCATCTATGGAGAGCATGGAAACACACAGGAGATAGAGGGCATCTGGACAAACTGATCAAATATAACGAAGCAGACATAGTGAACTTAAAGCCACTGGCTGACTACGCGATCAAAGAATTATGGTCACGGACTAGATCGAATTGACCTTGTGCCCGTGGATCATCACATAACGCCACGCGAAACCCTGCCTCCTGATGATCTCTATCTTGAAACCAGCCCGCTTGAAAGTCCTTGTGATAGCCCCATTATGCCTAAGCCAATCCTGGTTTGGGATCACATCGAAGTATTTGTCATAATCCAC
>CAYHWL010000156.1:0-3530 GCA_964359785.1 uncultured Methanosarcinales archaeon
CTGTCTTGCTTGTTTGTTTTTCTTGCCAGCCTATACAGCCAATAACCAATCCCGACAACCATAACAATAACTACTGCGGTTAATATCAGCTTTTCAAACTTTGCTTTTTTATCTGTCGGGAGTTTTGGCACATAGTTTACATTTTGTCTTACCTGGGTGGTGCTGAGGATTTCATACTTTTGCCTGAACCAGTTGTCCTGGCTAATAAAACTTTGGAGATCATAAGCCGGCCTGTTGACAACATTATTGCCAAAGCATAGGGAATATTTTTCAGCGTCATTAAGCGCAACAAAATAAAGATTTTTCTGAACCCATTGGAACCTGATGTTCCTGATTTCAAGCAGCGGATTATTTTTATTCTCTATTACGAATTTATAATACCTGTGTTTGACAGCCGTGTAAGCAATATAATTTTTTGTTTCCATAAGTCCAGATAGGGGGAAAGTGTAGATAGAACTCCGGTTAAGCAATCTGAAAGAATCATCTTTTCCTGTATCGCTGTAATATAAGCCTAAATTGCGGTAATAATAAGGATTTGATATGTCAAAATATATCCTGTCGAAAGGCAAGGCAGCTTCCAGAATTATCACTGTGTTATGGTTCTTATCTGTGTTTATAGAAAAATTTGCAAAACTTGCCTCATCATAAGTTATGATTTTATCCCCTTTTGAGCCTGTCCTTCCCACAACCTTATTGATTCGTAATTTTTTGTTTTGTATATTAGTAACACTAAAGTCCAAACTTTCGTATTTCAGCTTTATGGCTTTGCCGGCATCAACTGCTGTTTGGGTATCTGTGAGCTTGATACGATAAAACCGATAGTCTGCTTTTTTGAAAGTTATTTCAGTTTTCCTTAAATCAATCTGTGAGGAAAAATCATAGATGGGTTCCTTTACTAACGAGTCCCATATCATACCGTCATGACTGCCATAAAGGATTATATCTTTCTTGAAATCACGATCTGCAATGTCCAAATCAATCAAGCTAATCGGCTGATATTTTTCAGGCAGTTTAAGGTCAATAATACCTGACGCCTTATCGTCAGTATATTTAATTATTTCGAGAGGATAAGTTTCTATTACTTCACTTGGATGTTCATTCTCTATAATGCCGTAAGGGATCTCTTTTTTATCCTGAGAAAACAATCTGATATCCCCGCATGCCGCATTGGATTTTTTTAGGATATCGTCGGTTAGCCGAAGCTGATATAAAGTATTGTTTTTTATTGGCCCATCAATAACAACGCAATATTGAAAATCGTCAGGGTTAAGGGGTATAACAGGGGTTGCACTCAGGAGAGCTATATCAAATAATAAAAATAAAAAAAGAAATGATATTTTTTTCATGCCTAGCGCTCTTTTTTATCCGGACTTGCGATTGCATCTATTATCTTATCTTTAAATTTGTGGTACAGATATGATGTCGAGACAAGGATCATGCCTAAAATAATAAATGAGACGATACGATAAGGAGTACTGATATTGGACATGTCGAACAAGAATACCTTTATTATTGTGGCCAAAAATAATCCCAGGGAGACCTTACGGACCATCGAATTATTGTCCTGAAACCCCTTTATCATTAAGCCGACCGAAAACAATGTCCATAAAACCGATATTGCAGCAAAGCGCGCAGCCAATAAATAATCGTGGAAAAATGAACTCGTTTCAATGTTCAGGACAACGAACAGTAATATCCCCCAAACAGCGAATATAACAGACGAGTCTTCTGTGGTTGAAGATACCGCATCTTTTGAAGATGACAAAACTTTAAGCGAGGCTTTTTTAGCCATATGTGCAGATATGTAAAAAGCAGTCAATAAAAATGCTGAAGTAATAAGTCGTTCTATAAGTAGATATGTATATGAATCAGTGATATAAAAATAGCCGCTGTTGAATTTAAAAACAGTTTCATAATCATAAACCAAAAATTTTCCCATCGTAACCCCAAAAAGAAAATACGAACTGCCGATCAAACTCCTCCTGTCTAATCTTATGCCCATCCAGAGGAGTGTAAGGGCCTGTGCTGCCCAGAAAATTGTTATCCAGTGCTTCGAGAAGATTATCGGTATTGTAATAATCAAAAAAAGTGTAGCTTTTGCCAATAGAATAACAAAGGCCTCCAGATGGTATTTGCCCTGCCGGTATAAATATGTTGCCATCAGCAGGAAAACAACTGCATATAAGATAGTAATAACACTTACCCATTCCAGTGAAAAATATTCTTTTATCATAAAATAGCTAAACCCAAAAGCTATAAAAGAATTTGGTATTATGATAAGGAATCCTTTTATTTTCTCGCTTTCTATTCTGAAAAACTGATATATAAAAGGAATGATGCAATAAATAAAGTAAAAACCATTCAAAAATATAATTGCCGGCCAGAACTTAGACTCGGCATAGTGCTGGTAAAACCAGCCGGCGTATAAAATGTAGGTGAAAACAAATCCAAGAATATTAAGCAGGTCCCATCTTTTATAAAATGCAACTCCAAGAAGGCCAAGATTAAGGATAGTCATATATGTCATAAGAACCATCTGGTTATCCTGCCCGGTACTTAATAAAACAGGCGTAAAAAACCCTCCGATAAGACCTAAAACAGCAAGCCATTTGGTGCCATAAACAATCGATAAGGTGCTCGCGAGCACAGTAATTAAAACCATTACGAGAAATGATGGGGGCTGGTCAAATAGATGGTATATCTGAAAAGCAGCAAATGTTGAAAAATAAAGCGTGGCAATGCCGCCGCCGATAAGATACAAGCCAAATGTTTCAAATTTTTTTCTGGATCGGTCACCCGAAATCAAAAATATAATCCCCCAAACATAGGCCATTGCAACTCTTCCGGCCGGCCCAACCCACCCTTGTTCAAATGAATATTTCAGGAAATATCCGACTCCAAAAACCATTGTTATAATCCCAATGATAAGCAGCCATTTTTGCCCCATGCGAATTTCAAAATCAGATGATTTTTTCTCACTTATCGGTTGTGTCTTTATCGTTTCCTTGACAGGGATTTTACTATGTTGCATCCGGGCAGGCTCTGCTGCTTTTTTTGTATCCGGAATAACAGGAGAAACTGATTCAGTCCTAACCTCATTCTTATCCTGAAGTGAGGCAGCCGCATTATTTAAATCAGTGTTTATCAGCTTTTCATAGTCTTCTATCCTTTTTGAAATTTTGTGAATACCTGTCCAGAGCTCATTTTTCGCAATGGAACGCAAATGTTCAAGTTCATTTTTCAAGTCGAAGTAAAAGGAAATCTTTTCATGGATTTGCTTTTCATACATATAACCGCAGGATTTACATTGATGGGATGACTCATAAATGACAGCGTTACATTTTGGACATTCCATAAAAGCACTCCTTTTTAAATTACTTGGTAATAAGCACTTATGGACTTCACTTGCAACGTCACCATTATACCAGAATATTTTTAAAAACTTGCAAAAAACTCCGAGGAGGAATTTGGGGCCGCCTGAATTGAATTCCGGGGACGAATTCCGGGGAGACGAATTCCGGGGAACGAAT
>CAYHWL010000157.1:0-3499 GCA_964359785.1 uncultured Methanosarcinales archaeon
GGAGACAACGACTTGAAATTCAGAGTCATATCTGTAGAATGCCTCTCGCCCCTCATCTAGGTTATGCACAACTTCTGGTCCGCCGTTGAATTGGCTGTCTGCCGACAGGACAAAATCTTGTTCATTCCAGTCCATTATCCCGCGGATTTCATTCTAGTATTTATGTATTTGGAAATTGTGTTCTCACTGTGTTGTGACGGTATACTTGATGCTGGAGGCTATATCGCGCTTCCTATGAGCAAGCCGGATACGCCTTTTATCCGTGATATGAGCATGTTCGTGGATAAGATAGTCATCTTAGGGCGGTAAGGGATGCTTTAGTGTGATATCATCTCTTTTCTTTCTATCGCCTTTTTCATGAATGAGGGTATCCTGCCTGTGAAGGTTATTCCTTTGTGCGTGAATATCCCATCATGTTTGCCAAGGCTTATCACTAGTGGTGTTGGTCTTGCGTCAAACTCCACGTCGCCCCCTCTGATGTTCTCTATCACGGCCCTAGCTTGTAGTTTGGCGTTTTGCGCTGTCTTCTCGCATGCGATGTCATTGATGTCTCCTGGCGCGAATATGTTCTTGTGCCCGACCACACGCAAGGTCTTGTCGACGCGTAGATGTCCTTTCTTGTCCATGGGCAGTCCCTCTATCATCTGTGTGTTTGGTGTGATACCCGTGCATGAGAACGCTATGTCCGCTTTTATGCGGGCTCCGTTGGCAGTGATATATTCCTTGTCTTTCTTTGCTGTTATCTTGTCATCTAGTATGACATTCACCCCGTGATCGGTGAGGAATGTCTTGGCATATCTGCTGGCGCGCAAGTCGCATCTTTCGAGAAGTCGATCTTTCGAGTGCACTAGTGTCACTTTGAGGGATGGGTGCGCACAGCATATCTCCGCGGCAAGTTCGACTCCGGTCGGCCCTCCGCCGGTGATGAGCACGCTTTTGGACAACTTGAGTTTTGTGTGGTATTTTGCCAGCGTCTTGGCATCATCGCAGGCGGTCATCCCAAGTCGATTCTGGCCGTATATGGATCCAAGGGATATGCACAGCTTGTCGAATCTTATCCGCCGTCCGTTTACAATGACACAATTTCGTTGGATAGACTCTATTTTGCCATTGATTATCGTCACGCCGTTTAGATAATCAGTATGCTTGCTCTGCAGGTGTGGGACATGGGATGGCTCCACACAGCCGCGTAGTATCCCTGGGGTATACTCGAAATAGTCTTTATCATCGATGAGTGTCACTTTGAAAAAAGAAGAAAGTGATTTGGCGATTGCCGAGCCGCTGAATCCTCCGCCTGCGATGACGATATGCTCCATCTATCGGAAGATGTATTTGTCAAGCGCCCACTTGCGTCCTCCAAGTCCCATGAGGACGAGAAACGCGGCGAGGTAGAGCAAGGCGGCTTCTCCTTTGTTCACTAGCGGACTCCATCCATTCGGGAAGTGAATCATGAAGTATGCGACAAGCATCTCTACGGCGGCGACAAGAGCGGTATATTGTGTGAGCAGTCCAAGCAATACAAAAGTCCCAGCGACGACTTCGATTATCCCTGCCAAGCCAAATAGCGACCACACTGCGGTGCTGCCATCGATTATGCCTGGCATCTTCTGCACTCCATGCAGCAGGAACATCCCTCCGACCAAGACTCGGAAGACAAAGTAAAAGTATTCTGATTTATCCTCTAGATAGCGTGCGTTCATAGTGCACCTCCAACAACAAGGCTAGACCATCAGACTATAAAATACTTACGCTACGATGTCACTTCTGCATATGTCCTATCAGTCCGTCTGTGGCAAAATAGGTGAGGACTGCGATCCCGACTATCGCAAGCGCGGCCAATGGCACTACCCCTGTCAAGATTTTGACAGCTGCCACTATCAAAAATAGGCTCATCACACCAAGGACGAGTTTATCGTAGGTTACCATATAAAAAAATAAGATCAGCAGCGGCTGCAACATCCACTGCATGATGATTTCGCTTTCTTTGCTGGTTTCTTCTTTGCGGCCATTGTTTCCACCTCGGAAATATGTGATATTAAGGTTTTTTTATCATTTAAAAAACTATTTGAGCATCGAGTCCACTTTGCTCTTGAGCATCTCTGGTGATAGCGCGCCCACTATCTCACCCGCTACTTTCCCGTTCTTGAAAAGTTTTAGGTTGGGTATCGCGCTGATCCCGAATTTCTGCGCGATAGTTGGGCAGCTATCGACATTCACTTTGGCGAACACAAGTTTTCCGGCATAACTTTTGGACAGTTCCTCGAATACTGGGCCTAGCCTTTTGCATGGTCCACACCATTCTGCCCAGAAATCGACTAGGACTGGTAGTTTGCCATTGACCTCTTTCTCGAATGTGCTCTCCGTTAGGTTGAGTGTCATGCTAGATAGAAGTCATCTATCCCTTTTTATGGCTTGTGAAAAGGGTGGGCAAAGAAGGATGACTGCAATATTATCAGAAAGTCAAATCATCCAACCCCCCTTGCGATTATAACCTTTATAAACACAGATACGATGCCAAACCTTGAGCGGCTCTAAACAATGGACAAACATCTTGACGCGAGGGGGAAGGGGGAATTCACCTACGATTATGCTAATGATATGCTTCTTTTCAAGGTCAAGGATCGTGATTATGGGAAATCTGTCGACTTTGATAACATCGTGGTGGACTTTGATAAGGAAGGTTATATCACGGGGCTTAGAGTGATTGATGCCTCGAAATGTTTTGATTTGACCAAGATGGCGCTTAAGGGATTGCAAGAATTCGAATTCAATTCAAGAGTGGAGGATAAAGTGATTTCCATCCAGCTCAAGTTCACGTTGTGTGAACGGAATAAGCCAAAAGTCGTTCAGAGGCAGGATTTTATCCGAGAAGCTGTGGACGCGGAGATCAACGATTCCGAGAGTTCTTGTACAGTGGCTTAGGGATTGGCAAGTGATTGGGCTAATGGTGTAATCAGCTACAATCTTCTCGTTTTCCCCAGTCTCAAGTCCCTCTCAGCTTCTGCTAAAGACTGTTGGTCTTCTTCTGTCAATACAGTATCCTCATCCTTTATCAGTAGCATGGTTCCGCCTTGTGTGAATTGTATTTTCTCTCCCTGCGTTTGTTCGTTGTCATGTTCTGCTTCCCGTCTTTGTTCGTAAGCACTCTGGCCATATTCAATTCTTGTCATTCTTATTATCTTCTAACTCGTCCAAGATTCGAGCGATCTTCAACATTGACTCTTGGATGGATGTCATATTCTATCAGTTTCATGATGCCAAATCCTCATCATTTGATTTCATTCGTAACAAATTAGAAATCTCTAGGACATCATTCTCAGTAAAATCTAAAACATTGATAAAATAGTCTGCGTGCTCCAATAGCTCAGTGGACACTGTGCTCCTTGCGGGATTTCTCTTATCAAAACAGGCTGCGATAACGACAATCTTGCCCAATGCCTCTCGAACTATAGTATATCACATTAATAATGGGATATTTTTGGGATGAACTTTGGGTTTC
>CAYHWL010000158.1:0-3499 GCA_964359785.1 uncultured Methanosarcinales archaeon
TGAGCAATTTCTTTGCCGGTGCGCCAATGTACCCCTATTATGGATTCCCAGAATATTGGTTTGTCACCTTCCCGTATCCATTGTTCGATACACGAGGGCCATACGGGATCGACAAATTGATCCCTTATGCTGTCCTCCAGAAGAACCTTGAGGCCTACATAAAAACACATGTCGATGCCTGCATCAAATGGGATGAATTCCGCGCACGCGGCCTTGACATCATACATGATGAGTCAAATGTATCATTTGAGGGAACAGAGAAAGCAAGCGTAGTGCGGATGGCCTTGCCAATCGACGTGCAGATCAATAGGACAACCGCCGCAGGACATCTTGATACTTTCTCTGTCGAACATCCAGTCAGGATACGCAAGATACTCAACTTCAGCAGGATGGTGATATCCTATGAGACATATGATATCGCATTTAATATCACGGAAAAACAGATAGAAAACATCACGTTCACACGCAATGACAGCATCCCTCATAGGGATGAGACGATAGTGGTGCTTGACAATGAATCTCGGATACTCGACATCCAATATGAATTCAATCTAGGCGTGCAAAACAGACTGCCTGCACTAATGCTATTAAATGATTCCAATCACCGTGAATTAAACACATTCGAATTATGCGGAAGCATGATCAACGGGCGATACCTTGGCCCCGTGATCAATTTGTGGAACAATTCATTGCGCATTGACAACGGGTATGGTTGCAAGCAGGAATCATCCTGCTCAATAGTCCGCGCACTGGATCCTGATGATCATAATAGCTCATACGCTTACCGTATAGAAAAATCAGGATTTGGACCCTATCGAGACACCCAATACACCATCTCAAAAGACATGCTTCTTTTGGCAGAAGAATGCCCCTATACCTTATGTGGAGAAAGATGTAGCGATTTAAAATCTGACAGCCAAAACTGCGGAACATGCGGAAGCAAATGCAATGAAGGGTATCAATGCAAAATAGGCGCTTGCCAATCGCTTTGTGGAAATGGGACGAATTTCTGTCTAGGGAGGTGCATGAACTTCAGCAACGACAACCAAAATTGCGGAGCATGCGGAAACGTTTGCGTCCAAGACCTTCCATGCAATGAAGGGATCTGCAGCGACCCGACCTATGGTAATGGCACAAACGGACAATTCCAGGTTTCTGGAGATATGATACTAAACACTTATACTTATCTGACATCACAAGGCTTTGCTGGGGTAAGCCAAATCCAGGTGAATGATGGAACTAAGTTCAAGGATGGAGACGCCATCCTTATACATCAGACAACCAATGGAGGATATACGTGTCCGGTAGGACAGTATGAATACGCTAAAATTATTTCTGGAGGCGGCACAACTACCTTAACCTTAGCAGAACCTCTTGTAAATGATTATTGTATCATCACATCAACAAGCAGCACACAAGTTGTAAACATTCCTGAATACTCAATTTTATCTGTGCCATCCGGAACAAAAATCATCGCTAGTCCCTGGAACGGTCTTTCTGGCGGCATAATAACATTACGTGCGACAACAAAGATTCAATTAGATGGAGTGATTGAAGCAACCAATCTCGGATTCAGAGGTTGTACATTAAATTGGCAACGTGATGACTGTTATCCTAGATATAATGGAAGGGTTGGAGAATCATATAATGGAATATGGAATCAATGGATAGGCCCTGGAGGAATAGCAAATCGTGGAGGCGGTGGCGGTGGAATTGATACTTATAATGGAGGTGGTGGAGGTGGCGGTGGAGGTTATGCTACAGCCGGACAAGATGGACAAGGAACAGGAGGTAATAGCGGCCACAAATTTGGTTGCAGTTCACTTGATGCAAGTTATGAAAGCGGAAAAGGAGGAGCTGCGTATGGCTCACCCGATTTAAACAATCAAATACTATTTGGATCAGGTGGAGGATGTGGAGATCGAAGTCCTGGAACGAATGGAGGCGGAATAATATTAGTAAGTGCGCCATTAATAGATGGAAAGGGAATGATACTTTCAAAAGGAGGCACACAATTGGGTTATACTGGGGCTGGCGCAGGAGGGGCTATATTAATTAAATCACAAACAGAAATTACTAATCAAAGAGTAAATACATCGGGAGGAATAGCAAGCTATGATCCGCAATATTGGCGTACTGTTTGGGGCGGGAGCGGAGGTGGCGGAGGGAGATCCCAGATCTGCCAAGGAAAACAATGTTGCACACCAGGCCAGACCAATTGCGCAGGCGTCTGCACAGACACATCCCTCGACAGTCAAAACTGCGGCGGCTGCAACAAGCCATGCGGACGTGGGATGACATGTTCATCTGGAGTGTGCTCAATATTCCTTTATGGGGATGTCGAAGACATACTAAAATATAGCACACTTTCCTTAAATGTGATAGCAAACGATGATGCCCTAAATGACACGCAAATGTCTCATTTCAATTCGCTATATCAGGAATTCGGAACATTGAATGTCGATATGCAATCAGAGGTATTCGGATTTGCCGCGATCATTGGGGAAGCTCCTGAAGGAAGTGTATCATTAGAAACAAGAGGCATAAATGGCTTCCGAAAAGGAGATGAGCTGCTCATACATCAGACTGTAGGCTATTCTGCTTCCACGACTGGATATTCTGAAAGCAATATCATAGATAAAATATCATCTGGAAAGATCTATCTGAAGTTCCCATTGTCAAAGAATTTCTCCAGTAGCGGAAACCGGAAAGCACAGGCTGTGCGTGTCTTACGCGCAGGCAATATAAACATCACATCTAGCGGCGTGCTCACTAGTCTTGCATGGGATGGACAAAAAGGAGGAATACTCGCTATCAATGTCAGCGGGATTTTGCAAATCGATGGAAAAATCGAGATGCAAGGTAAAGGATATCGGGGTGGAAGGGCATACTGCGGAATCGGGCTTGACCAAGCCACACAAGGGGAAAGCTATACTGGAAGCGGAAGCATGACCTGTGGACCAAATGCAGGGGGCGGGGGCGGAGGTGGCGGAGTGGACGGCGGACCGCATACTAATAACAAAGTCGTGCCATCCTGCGGATACACCGCGCCTGCGGCATCAGGAGGTGGAGGGGGTCATAAGACTCCAGGACAAAACGGCAATGGCGGATGTCAAGCATCTTGCAACGCAGGCATAGGCGGAAGCCAGTATGGGACTGATGACATCCAAAATATAGTGTTTGGCAGCGGCGGCGGAGGCGGCGGAGGCAATCAAGGATGGAGCAACCGATGCGGAATGCAAGGCACTAGCGGAGGAGGAGCGATAATTTTGAGCGCAAGAGAAATAATCGGATCAGGGATGCTAAACGCAAGCGGCATGGACATGACCCCTGCAGCAAGCGCAGTATCCGGCGGAGGAGGGGCAGGAGGAGAAGTGATCCTGAAATCGGGAACCATATCAGATTCCTTCCAGATAGACATAATGGGAGGGAACGCAAAACAAGGATCAAACCAAGGGGGAGACGGCGGGGAAGGATGGATAAAAAGATCGTTAAGTTG
>CAYHWL010000159.1:0-3481 GCA_964359785.1 uncultured Methanosarcinales archaeon
TGTCGAGATAATAAATCAATATGGTGATGTTTCAATTAAAAAATTAACAAGTCAGCAGCAGGGAGAAATGCTTCAAACTTCTAATCCTTTAGACCTTGCTATTTCAGGTAACGGTTTTTTTAACGTTAAAAATCCCGATGGAACTATAGAGCTTACACGTGACGGCAGATTTAAAATAAATGATGAAGGATTTTTTGTGGATGGTTTAGGAAGAAAAGTAATGGGTAAGAACGGAGAAATATCCGTCGAAGAGACATTGCTGTCAAAAGAAGGAGTTATTCTCATTGGCAAAGGTGGAGAAATAAAAGTTGGTGAAAAAGTAATTGACACAATACTTGTTCTAAATGTGAGTGATGCCAACGGACTTCTACGGACCGGCGGTTCCAACTTCAGTACAGAAGGGCAAGAATATACTCCGGCAGATGAAGGTTCATATTCTATTTCGCAAGGATACCTGGAAGAAGCTAATATAAATCCAATAATTGAAATGGAAGCAATGATCCGGCTTAACAAAGAATATGAAACGGCGCAAAAAGTTATTGCATCACTCGATTCTTCTCTTGGTCAGGCAAATGAAATAGGAAAAATTTAATAGGAGTATTAAAATGTCTACTAGAGCATTAAGAACAGCAGCAAGTGGAATGTATGCACAACAAATCAATATTGAAGTTGTTTCCAACAACATTGCAAATATTAACACTACCGGTTATAAAAAGAACAAGGCAGGTTTTCAAGATTTGATGTATCAAGAAGTTCACATCAATCCGTTAACATCTGCAACACAAGGTACTGAGGAAATATCAACTTCAAAAATTCAGATTGGCAATGGTGTAAAACCGGGCGCATCAACAAAAATTTTCGCGCAAGGAGATATCACACCTACCAATAATCAGCTTGATCTTGCAATTCAGGGTGAAGGATTTTTCCAACTAAGAAAACCCGACGGAACATTTGCATATACGCGTGACGGCTCATTCAAAATAAATGCTGATGGGAAAATTGTTACATCAGGCGGATTACCTTTGGAACCCGGTCTTACACTAAACTCGGATATCGTTAATTTTAAAATCGGTACCGATGGATCTGTAACAGCTCAGGATGTTTCCGGTGGATCATCTCCGCTTGGCACTATTGAGGTCGCACGCTTTATGAATAACGGCGGTTTAATGGCACTTGGTGATAATCTTTATAGTGAGACTGCGGCATCGGGCCAACCGATACTCGGTAGTCCGGGTCAACAAGGATTCGGAGAGGTCCACCAGGGTTTTCTTGAAGCATCAAATGTGGATATTGTTGAAGAAATGATTGCAATGATTGTAGCTCAACGGGCATATGAAATTAATTCCAAAACTGTTAAAACGGTTGAAGAGATGATGACAATGGCGAACAACTTAAAACGCATATAAAATGAAAACTCTATTTCTAATATTAATAAGTTTTCTATTAGGTGAAGGAAAAAATTTCGATTTGCAGCTTAAGGCGTACCTTGATAAAAAACTTAGCGGGTACACTAAGTATGAATTTCAAATCATGCAGTCACTTGAAAAATTTGCGAGGATAGAAATCAATACGGAGAAAAAATTTAAAGTAGTAAAGAATTACGGCTATTTACCGGTTACGCTATATGATAAAGACAACAATGCAAGTTCTTCTCTATTAACAATAAAATTAAAATTGTTTAAAAATGTCCTGGCTGCTTCGCATGTAATTAATCGAAGTGAAGAATTAATGAACAGCATGTTTACCGAGAAAAATATTGACATCTCATTATTAACAGGAAAACCGGTTGATCCGGCAGAGGACATTCTTGGTCATCGCAGTAGAATGTTTATGAAAGAAGGTGATATTCTTCAGAAAGAAATGATTGAACCGATACCGGTAGTTAACAAAGGTGACAGTATAGTTCTTCATGCTGGCAAGAATGGAGTTGATGTTACTGTAGACTGTATTGCACGACAAGAGGGTTGTATCGGTGATGTAATTAGTGTTCAATCGGTCAATAAATTATATAAAGCAAAAATAATTGACAAGTATAACTTAATATTGGTGGAATAGATGAAACGTATATATGTATTAGTGTTTGTCCTTTGTACTTCTCTTTTGTTGGGACAAAACATGAGAAAAAATTCCCAGCTTTCCCTCTTCTCTGATAATAAAGCAGTGGAAAAAGGAGATGCGGTAACAATTTTGGTCGTTGAATCAACCCGCGCTTCAAATAACTCCGAAACTTCAGCCGGAAGAAAAAGTGATATCGGACTTAGCGCGTCCGGATCAGTTGGTCAATCTGCAATTCCTAATACACAATTGAATCTTGGTACTAATAATGATTTTGAAGGAAGCGGTTCCACAAGTACAACCGGAATGATCAGCACAAAAATTAGTGCAGTTGTAGATACTGTTTTGGCAAACGGCAATCTTGTTATAAGAGGAAGTAAAAAAATCTCTATCAATGGTGAAGAACAAACTATTATTATCAAAGGCGTAATTCGTTCTACGGATATTATGCCGGACAATTCGGTTTATTCATTCAAGATCTCGGATGCCGAAATTTCATTTGAAGGAAACGGTATGATTGATAGTTCACAAAAACCCGGGTTGTTAACAAAATTATTTCATTGGTTGTTTTAGGATACAGTATGAAAGCAAAGATTTTTTTCTCGATAATTATTTTATGCTTACCTGTTAATATTATTTTTGCTCAACGCTTAAAAGACGTAGCATACCTTAACGGAAAGAATACCGAACAGATAATTGGTTACGGACTTGTAGTAGGTCTAGCCGGAACAGGCGATAGTTACCGCTCCTTATTTACTATTCAATCGGTTGCAAGTATGTTAAAGCGTTTTGGTATTACAGTTCCTCAAACCGATCTGAAAACAAAAAATGTTGCTGCAGTAATTATAACAGCAAATCTCAACTCAAATCTTAAGTCAGGTGCCGAGTTCGATGTAATAGTTTCTTCTTTGGGTGATGCAACAAGTCTGCAGGGCGGAACATTGTTGATTACTCCTCTTTCAGGAATAAATGGACAGGTTTACGGTTTAGCTCAAGGAGCTATATCTGTTGGCGGTTATGATATCAATACATCAAGCGGCAGCCGTATTACAAAAAATCATTCGCTTGCCGGGCGCGTACCAAGAGGTGGAACGCTTAAAGAATCAATTTCAACTGCACAGGTTGTATCTGATGAAATATCAGTTTTCTTAAAGGAACCTGATATCACTACCGCACAAAATGTTGTCTCGTCCTTAAATCAAAAGTTCGGAAGCGAAATTGCAAAAGCTTCCGATGCAGCTGAGATCAAAATTGCTGTTCCGCAAGATCGGCAGAATAACATCATGGCATTTCTTTCGGAAATTGAGAATGTAAATGTTATAGTTGATGACATTGCAAAAGTTGTTCTTAACGAAAGAACAGGTACAGTTGTTTCCGGTCAGAATGTAAAGATTCAACCTGTTACAATTACCCACGGCGGTTTAAA
>CAYHWL010000160.1:0-1836 GCA_964359785.1 uncultured Methanosarcinales archaeon
ACGGAGTGGTCTAGCCAGTCCTTTAAAAGTGTAAACCAGTTTCGGAATCATACATTTAAATATCGAAAGAACATAATGTGCCCATGACAAGCGTGATACTTGATTGTTATACAGATGAACCTGCAGGGCTTGGCGTGCCACCCTACCTTGGGACGTATCCAAGATATCTTGCCGGACGACTAAATAATACGAATGAAGAATGGAGATATATCACAATCGATGATCTACGGCTCTGGAAGAGATACGGGAAGAAAATCCATGAACCAAAGCCACATGAATCGACAAACATATCCGTGTATAATCTGACAGGACAGGATGCAGAGGATGTGATCGGATGGGCAGACACAGTCTACGCTATCATCGGCGTGCACACGCCTGGGAAATACTTATCGGCCGTCCCTGGAACAATAAAAGAGTTGGTGATGCTGCTTGAAGGGATAGACAAAAAAATAGTGCTATGCGGCCCCGGAGCTTTTGGAAGCGCATCCGAAGGGGGGAGACATGCTGAACGGATACCCACAAAGTTCTTCACCTCAATAGATCCTTTGCAATGCAAATTTGAAGAGGTAAAAGATATCAGTGTGACATGAGCAGACCTGGCCGCCAAAATCAAACAGCTGCGGGTCATGGAAATCGAGACCGCACATGGATGCAGCAGGGGCGTGGGATGCTCGTTTTGCACAGAACCGCTCAAAAACAAATTCGAGTTCCGGGAGTGCGCGGACGTGATCGCGGAAGTGAAAGCACTATATTCTCACGGGGCAAGACACTTCCGGATCGGCAAACAATCCTGCTTCTATTCATACCCCCACGCTTGTGAATTATTGAAGGGGATAAGAGAGGCCTGCCCAGATATCCTGACTTTGCACATCGACAATGTAGACCCCATGATGGTCTGCACCCCACGAGGAGATAAAATTACGCAAGACATAGTAAAGTATTGCACCGAAGGAAATGTCGCCGCCTTTGGAGTGGAATCATTCGACCCGGAAGTAATACAGCAAAATAATCTGAACGCGCAGCCAGAAAAAGTGCTGGAGGCAGTGCGTGTGATAAATAAATATGGGGCGGAACTAGGGCCTAATGGAATGCCAAAATACCTGCCAGGGATCAACATACTCTTTGGCCTTGCAGGAGAAACCAAAAAGACACATGAACATAACATGAAGTGGCTAGGAGAGATCATAGCGGAGAACATGGTGCGAAGGATCAACATCCGGCAAGTAGATGTGTTCCCTGGGACCCCCCTTTATGATATGGGGGGAGTGAAATTCCTGGCAAAAAACAAAAAATACTACTACCGATGGAGAGCCGATATCAGAGAGAAGATAGACACCCCAAATCTTGCCCGCGTAGCTCCTATCGGGAATACACTCAAGAAAGTCTACACTGAGATCTATGACGGCAAAATGACATTCGGACGACAGATAGGGACGTATCCGCTGATTGTGGGGATACCTGGAAGGCTACCGCTTAGAAAATATGTGGACGTGCAGGTAACAGCGCATATGCTCCGATCAGTAACCGGAATCGCAATCTGCGACCCGTATGATGCCAAATGAGAAAAAAGAAAGAAAAAACTCAAGCGTAAGCCCAACGCCTAGCGATCTCCTGGGCGATCTTTGGATCCATACCGCTTGAGGTCAAACGACTCTCGATCTTTATGATGAGTTTTGATTTGCCATCTGGCGCAATCATAGCTTTCACCCCCCAAAATATCATCTGCGGTCTATTATTTAAAAGTTGGGATATAAGAAAAAACAAAATAAGAAAAAAATGCTTACTTGGCCTTGCCGAGGATCTTACAAACGGTTGTGCCGCATTTGCACTTGCCTT
>CAYHWL010000160.1:1846-3459 GCA_964359785.1 uncultured Methanosarcinales archaeon
TGTTCATACCGTTTGATGTGACCTCTTCCTTGCCGTTTAGCACATCCACTTGTTTCTTACATTTCATACAACGTGCTTGAACCATAGTATCACCTAGAAATGCGATTCTCGTTGCATTATATAAAACCATACGGTAAAATTGGGAAGAAAGTGCAAAAAAAGGCCTAACTGACAAAAAGATGGTGCTTCTCGTTGCCGGTTATCTCGTTGAGGATACGCTTGATGATGAGCGTCTTTGGGTCAGGCAAAAGCTTGACCCGGGTCCTGATATCCTCAAAAGACTCAAAAGGCTTGTCAAGACGGATCTCTATTATCTCCTGCATATGCTTCTTGCCGACCCCCGGAAGAAGCTCAAGCTGATGCATCCTCATGGTCATAGGCTGGGCCTTGTTGTAAAAAGCTACGTATTTCGCCTCATTTTGCTCAACCATCTGTTTTATCGTGAATTCCAGCTCCGAACGAGCCGTCTGGGTCATCTTATCCGGCTCAAGCCTGCCAAGGACATGACTGATCTTATCTCTTTTGCCTTCGCCAATATAGACCTCTTCGTGAGGCGTCACTGCCGCGTCTTTTTTGGTCGAAAGCTCCAATAGGCTAAAATGCTCCTTACCAAGCGCCTGAACAATGGGCATCTTGCGGTGGCTAGGCCGATTGTCAAAGGGATAGCCATTTGGAAGGAAGTCCAAGACTATCGCATTCTCCTCTCTACTTTTGCCAAAATCCATAATCATGGATTAACCTATTGTTGTATATAAATGTATGTAGCCAAAAAACCATGAAGGATAGAAGAAAAAAATCAAAGAACCGGGATTGGATCCGCCTAACGCGGTATGCGCGCCCAGTTTGCAATCACTGCGCGGCTGATTCCTGCGCCTTCGCCTTTGGAGATGATTCCTCAAAAATATTAAGGATCTTTTTCACCTGATCCTCTTTAAGGGTGATCATAAAAGCCTGCAACACCAATTTGACATCCTCACCGTTTTTTGGCCAGACATCCAACAGCTTGTTTATCTGCTGCTCTTTGACACGAGGGACACCAAGATCATCAATCTTCTTAGCGATCTCCTTGGCCTTCTTGCCACTAACCGCAGTGAACTCCTGCAAGTACTCCATAGTCTTGGCCGCACGATAAGACAACTCTCCATCGCGCTCTTTGACAGCGTCCAGAATATCCTTTGCCTCGCAAATGGATATGGCAGTCTCCTTTATTACGTCGGGTCTCATGCTTTCCTCAAATGAACTGGATGGATGGTCAATGACTTTGTGACTGACCGATCTTTGATCTTGACAACATAGCATTCGCCACGCTTAGAGTCAACCTCGCCTACCTTGCCGTAATACCTGAAGAAATACATGCCTTTCTGCACGGCAGGCTCTGCCATGAGAAGCACACGATCGCCAGGATTATACTTAGCGAAATAACGGCTGATACTCACTTTACCCTTGCTGCGGACGTCCTTACGCAAAAGCTTGCGCGTCTTGCGCCTAGAACCACCTAGTTTGATAACCATAGTTTGAGAGTGGATGGTACACCATTTAAAAAGGTTTTGTCGGAAGAGGGTGTGGGACACAAATAGTTAGTCTTTTAGGATGATTATGTATGCTCGGCGGCC
>CAYHWL010000161.1:0-3445 GCA_964359785.1 uncultured Methanosarcinales archaeon
GGCTATATGAGCTGGCAGAAATTCTTTCTGCAGATTATGATGAAGATAAAATTGTTGTTACGTATCGGACAAATGCTTCGACTCATAATAAAATTCAAGGCATATTAAAATCACGAATAAAATCCGGAGATAAAAAGTGAAATTAATTTTGGATGGTAAATCACTCACTCTTGATAAAATCGAAAAATTCATAAACGAGAATCAACAAGTTAATCTCTCGGGTGAAGCGAAAAAGAGAATTAATAGATCCCGTGCTTTGATAGAGCGATGGATTAAAGAAGGTAAAGTGATTTATGGTGTAACTACCGGTTTTGGAGAATTTGCAAATGTAAAAATTTCGGAAGCAGATACTGAAAAACTTCAAAGAAATTTAATAATAAGTCATTGTGCCGGAGTTGGTGAAAATCTTCCTCCGCTAATTGTAAAAATTATGATGCTGCTTCGAGTAAATGCTCTCGCACGCGGGCATTCCGGTATACGGCTCTCCACACTCGAACATTTGATCGGCATGATTAATAACAACATCATACCTGTTATTCCTTCACAAGGATCAGTTGGATCAAGCGGCGACCTAGCGCCACTCTCTCATCTGGTACTTGCAATGATCGGTGAAGGTGATGTGCAAATCGTTAAAAATGTTCTTGATGAAAAATCTGCCTGTGCAAAAATTATCTCTGTAAAATCCGCATTCAAAAAATACAAATTGGAGAGTGTTAAACTTGGCGCAAAAGAGGGACTTGCTCTAATCAACGGTACACAAATGATGACTGCATTTGCCGCATGGATTAGTATTCAATCGAAAAAGTTGATAAAAACTGCGGACATAAGTGCAGCACTCGCTCATGAAACGTTACGGGGTACAGACAAAGCTTTTGATCCGCGTCTTCATCGGCTTAGACCTTATACGGGACAAATTACAACAGCCAAAAATTTATTGAATCTGATTAAAGGCAGTGAAATCCGAACTTCACATATTGAAGATGATGCTCGCGTTCAAGATTCATATTCAATCCGGTGCATTCCGCAAATTCACGGAGCTAGCCGGGATACAATTGATTATGTATGTTCGCGCGTTGAAATAGAATTGAATTCGGTTAATGATAATCCATTGATCTTCCCTGACGAGGGCGATCATCTTGAAGGTGGAAATTTCCACGGACAACCGATGGCACTTGCAATGGATTTTATGGCAATAGCACTTTCAGAATTAGCAAACGTTGCGGAGAGAAGAATTGAACGAATGGTAAATGGTTCATTGAGTCAGCTTCCAAGATTTTTAACAAAGCAGGGTGGTTTAAATTCCGGTTTAATGATTGCGCAATATACTGCCGCTTCTTTGGTGTCGGAGAATAAAGTTCTGGCACATCCGGCAAGTGTTGATTCTATTCCAACATCGGCTAATCAGGAAGATCATAACTCAATGGGATCAATTGCTGCACGAAAGTGTTATCAAGTGTTGAAGAATGTCCAGACTGTAACTTCAATTGAGTTACTCACAGCGGCACAAGGAGTTGAATTCTTAAAACCATTAAAATGCGGAGTCGGAACAAACGCGGCGTATAGAACAATCAGAAAAATTGTTCCGCCTCTCAACGAGGATAGGATTTTATATAAGGATATTCAGAAAGTTTTAAAGCTGGTTCGTAAGGGAGAAATATTGAAAAATGTTGAATCTCTTGTAAAGCTGGGTTAGCAGACAGCTCAATTGCGGCGTCATTTCCGCATGTACCGCCTTTCGGCATCCCGTAAAGCGGGACTTTTGGCAGGAATCCAGTAGTGGATGCCCGATAAAAACATTCGGGCATGACAAGATGCCTAGCCCCGCCTTCGGTCGGATTGCGGCGAGGTGGTTCATTAATTCTTTTACGGCTTCTTCCCGCAGAAGCAATACTCAATTTCAATCATTCCTTCTTTTCATTTTTTCTTTTTCCTTCTTTCCCTTCTTCCTTCTTTTCTTTATAAATACTTTCCTTCCCAACCCGTTCCTTCCGGTCAATCCATTTATCAATTTTCATGATCAGCCATCCAAATAATCCGAGTCCAATCAGAATAAGGATTGTTACAAAAATGAAGACAAGTGTATAAAGATCCATCTCATTCCTTCTTTTTGAATTAGACGTACTCAGACGGTAATTATATTGCAGAACTTACAAAATTTTCTTAATCACTTTTTGATAAACTCTTATTAAGTTGTGTATAACATTTCTATCTAATGGAGAAAATAACATGTCAGTTATTCTTGATGGTTCAAATCTAACAGTTGAAAAAGTTGTTGCAATTGCCCGCCATAATGAAAAAGTGGAATTACACCCCGAAGCTCTTGAAAGAATCAAGATATGCCGCACAATGATCGAAGAAAAAATTAAAGCCCATGAAATTATGTACGGTGTGAATACAGGTATAGGAGAATTTTCCGAAGTTGTGTTGAATGATGAGCAAGTAAAAGATTTTCAAAAATATTTAATTTACAATCATGCGGCAGGAATTGGCGACCCCGCTCCAATTGAATATGTCCGCGGTGCAATGGCTGGACGTATAAATGTTCATGCTCATGGAATGTCCGGCATTCGTCCTGAAATAACACTTACACTAATTGAAATGTTGAATAAAGGTGTAACACCGTTTGTATGTCAGAAAGGTTCTGTTGGTGCTTGCGGAGATCTCGCGCCGATGAGTCAAATAGCTCTATTGCTGATGGGTGAAGGTGACGCGTATTATAAAGGTGAAAAACTTCCGGGAAGAGTTGCTATGGAAAGAGCAGGAATAAAAATTCCCGGACTTGAAGCACGTGACGGATTAGGAACAATTAATGGCTCTAATCTTCTAACTGCAATGAGCGCAATTCATCTTTATGATATCAATCGTTGGTTAAAACAAACCGAAATTGCATGCGCAATGAGTCTTGAAGCATTGTTTGCAAACCTAAAACCGTATGATAGCCGTCTTCACGAAGTACGCGGATTCAAAGGCGCGGTTCGCAGTGCTCAAGCGATTTTGAAATGCATAAAAGGAAGTGATCTGCAAACAGGTAAATTGAAATCGAAAGTGCAAGATGCTTACTCAATGCGGTCATCACCACAAGTTATAGGCGCCGCTCACGATGCGGTCGCTTACGCAAAGAGCCAAGTGGAGATAGAATTAAATGGTGTTGGCGATAACCCAATCTTTATGCCCGAACATAAACTCACACTAACCGGCGCAAATTTTCAGGGCTCACCGGTTTCATTACCAATGGATATGATCAGCGCGGCTGTTACAATGGTCAGCGTTTTATCGGAAAGAAGATTAAACCGTTTATTGAATCCAGCATTGAGCATTGGTTTACCAGACTTCCTAACTAAAGGCGCGGGAATGTTTTCCGGTTTGATGCTAAGCCAATACACCGCAGACACATTAATTGTTGAGCAAAGAATATTATCTGTCCCGGCGTCTATTCAATCTATTA
>CAYHWL010000162.1:0-3410 GCA_964359785.1 uncultured Methanosarcinales archaeon
ATCGTACCAAACGCTTTAAGCTAAATTTGTATAACTATTTATGTCACTAGCTATAAGATTGGATAACACCTTCCCCAATGTTCCATTCGAACAAGCATGCGAAGACCTGGGGACAATCCTTGGTGTTGCACATCGAAATGGGATAAGGTTCACACGAGATGTAGGAAGTGAGATGCAAGCCAGCAGTATCAGTCCAATAAACATCACAGACCACTACGAGATAATGGACCTTGACACCATCACCACAAGAGGGCTGGATGGGACTGGAGCGTATAAGAACCGCATGTATTCGGATTACTTCTGCGGGCTCAACCTGCTCTTGCAGATGTCACTTGCGCCAGATTGCATCACCCATCCAGGGAATCAGCACGTCTTCTTGTCAGAATATCCGAGGAATTATGTGAAAGCAATGGGAATTGACAAAGCGAACAGACAAGCGTATATCAACTATATCAAGAAGGAATTCAAAAGGACCATGACAAAAGAGAATCAGGACTGGGCAAGGTACGTCACTGACCTTCTAGACGCCATGGAATTGATGTTTTGAACTTTCCAATTAACAAGAAAATTTATCCCAGATCTTATGAAACTGATAGAACTGCTCACTTCCATTGACAAATTGGAGGATGAGACCATGACAGGAAACACAAGAGGATATGTATATTTTAAGACCAGGGAGATAAAGGAGCTCACCATCCCAAGGATAACACGGGACTATGCCACACGCGAGGGATTGGAATACGCCGGGACTTCTCTTGAGTTTCACGGACTCACCAAGACATGGGTGATGATGGGACAGCCGGATCGGATTGTGCCAAACAACCCAACACTTGAAACAATCCTGCCATCACTGCATTTCCGAGCATGGAAGCACCTATCTCGCGAGGGCAAGGATACACGAATCGTCGGCTTTGTGGTGCTCACCGAGGAGGAATTAGAAGAAAAGATCAAAGACTTGCCAATATATGAAGATGTCAAATCCGGCAAACAAAAGGCATTTGGAGCGGATTATTACATGAGGAAAGCGATTGGGGCGTAGACGCACAGACGAAGCGCCAGATCGCTCACCTCAATTTTAAAAGGATTGAGACTATGATAGAAGTATGACAGATCACTATGCTATCCTTGGTGTCAAACATGGAGCGAATAAGGATGAGATCAGGAAGGCATATAGGAGACTCGCAATCGAATTGCACCCTGACAAGCACCCTGGACTCGGAGCAGAATACGAGCCCAAATTCAAGGAATTGTGTGAGGCCTATGAACAATTAATGAAGGGATCAGGTGAAGAGAAGATAACGGAGTCTGTGAGCCCTGGAGCCACATTCCGCAGCAGGATCAACAAATTAGCTAACTTGGGAGCGGAGAGTAAGGCCAAAAAAGCGCAGAGGCTAAGAGAGGAAATGGAGCTAGAAGACCTCATAATCTCCAACAGGCAAACCCGTCGGAGGGAAGAGATCAGGCTCCATGAAATCGAGAACGGCACACCCTTTATGCAGACTGATTTTGATAAGCTGACTAAATTCTATCTTGAGCACTACAGATTCCATCAAAGAGAAAGAGCGGGATTTGGAAGCGTTTTGGGGCAACTATGCAGACGGATCGGGATATCGGGTGGACCTTATCTTAGTGAATTGCTAGCCAATGAAGCAAAGACGCCTGACAATGCGTTCACTTACGCAATGTGCCTTATGGAATATAAAACGTTCTCCGCCCATCTTGACGACAGAAGAAATCGCAATAAAACAATGAAACCGGATGAATACCTGCACTGCTTCACCAAAATCTACAAATCAATCTCTTATCTTGAACCACAAGATTTCACAGCCCTTGAAAACATCATCCTAAATAGCGACATACTTGGAGACAAACCAGCAAGACGGGCGGCGCTCCTAGAGAAGGCATTGGAATGCAAGGACCTTGAAGCTGCCAAGAGCATCCTCCTCTGCCGAAAAATATTCCGAGAATCATACGGCAGACTTGAAATCGCAAGCAATTCCTGCAGACTAGAAGATGAGATGTACTCCACGCTATCCCAAATGGATATTGAGAGCCAAAAAAAGCTATATGGCCTTATCTCAAAATGCTCGACAAACCTCTACAGATTCTCAAACAACACACAAATCGAAGCGCAAAAAGAACTGTGCGAGAGCGTCGCGCAATACCTGCCAGAGTACATCAAAGATAAGATCGCATTTTCGGAATCGCTTGCCTGCATCGGAGCGCTAACATTCAAGCCGGATGGCTGCACCTATAATCTGTTCATCATGAAAGTGCCGCTCAAAGTGGGCCTGCATGGAGCCTTGAGATTGACCAATGAATTTGATGCCTACAAACGAGAGAAAATCTCAAAACTACTGGAAGGATACAAAGCCACGAAATACTATGCTCGTCTGTCATCGATGACAAGAGATGAGCTATCGCCGTTACAGATCCAAGTCTATGAACACATGAGCGCGGTGAGAAGAATAAAACAAGGATTGATGAACAAAGAACAGATGGATCAACTGCTAGATATGCTCAAGGATTATTGACTTTCTCAAGCAATTTCACTTTCAAAGCCTCATCAGCAAGACCTAAACGAGATAACACATCGAAGGCTTCCAACGCAGCGAATCGCTGTCTAACAGTAGGCGGATTCAAAGCGATGGCATGCCTCGCTTCATTCTGGAATTTCGAGATATCACTTCTAACCGCCTCAAGAGGCACGGCTCTTATAGCTGGAAGGGTCGTCTCCACCACTGGAGCATAAGCGGACAGAAGAGCGCTGATCTTACCCTGAAATTTGTCACTGCCAGACTCAACGGACTCAATCATAGTCTCGATACCATCAAGGGATTTGACCGCTTCCTTTTCCTGCTGGATCACTTGGAAAGCGAATCTTTTCCTCAAGCCACCAAACAGTTCAGGACCGTTATACTTCATCTGTATCACATCAGGCTTGCCAGGCCCCGTATTGACGTAATCAAAAGGCAATTTTTGACCCTTGCCTGTCAAGATACCAGCTATCCGGCCAATCAACGCGGATTGAGCCGAGTCAAGTTGTACCTGATCGCCCACATGGGTGTCTTCGAGCTCCCCCATAAGATGGGTCAAGTCAATCGCGTTGTCTTTTAGGTCTTGACCTAGTTCGGTGTAAACCACGTCCGCCCTTGTCGAGCAATTTCTGAAAAGATGCTCCGCACGCGGGATAGAATGTGAGATGTTTGCCGCTCTTCGCGACATGGCATTGTACTTGTTCTGCCAATAATTAGTCACGTGCTCCTGCATCCTGCCTACACGAAACGCGGTTGATTCAACGCAGTCCTTGCCGATCTGGACAAGGTCGGTTGAATGCGTGTCTCCTACTAGCAAACTATAGCTAGTGACATAAATAGTTATACAAATTTAGCTTAAAGCGTTTGGTACGA
>CAYHWL010000163.1:0-3394 GCA_964359785.1 uncultured Methanosarcinales archaeon
TGCCCTTTTTCTGGAGATGATGTGCTTATCTGTGAGCCTTGCGTTGCAGAAAGAACTGCCATGTTTGATGAAAGGACAGACACATCTGCCATCATCACAAGCGGCCTTGCCCCTTTTGCAAGCACGCTCCTTCCGCCTGCGCCTGAGAAACAAGAATCAAGAACAACCGTTACTTCTGCAACTTGTAATTTGCCCAGTTTTTCATAAAGTCTTTTCAGCGAATAGCCTGTGTCTTCAAGATAGTTTGGATCGCCGTCAAACGGAACAATATAAGCGTCTCCTGTTTTTGTATTCGGCGCGCCGTGTCCTGAATAATAGATAAAAACCTTACTTTCCTTCTTAGCTTTATTTTGAAGCCACGTTTCCAGAGTCTTTTTAATATCAGAAAGGCTTGCATTGTCATCAGTCAGGAACGTGACATTCATTTCCTGAAAACCAAGAGCCTTAATATAATCCTTCATAATCCCTGCATCACTTTTGGAATAGTCTGATTTCGGAAGCCCTCTGTAGTTTTCGATGCCGATTATGACAGCAACATCATTATTTCTCAGTGATGATTTGAAATCAGGGATATCGTGAATGTTTTCAGCAGGAATTTCCTGTGCTGATGGTTTGGGCGTATAGATGGCTGTAGGTTTCGTAGGAACAGCGGCAACTACTGTGCCTTCAGATGTCTTATAAACAGCATACTTATCATTTGTTGTCTCGTCAATAAGTCCCGCATCTATAAGCTGGGCATTTTGAGAGTCATAGTATTTTAGTATCCCTTCAATGTGAACTTTATCCTTACGGCTGATAATTTCCTTTGCCTTGTCCCTCGGAACGGGGATAAACACCTTTGCGCCCTTCACTTCACCTTCGAATCCGCCTCTGTCTGCGTCATACCCTGCCAATTTCAGGCTGAACGCATACGGGAACTCCAGATCGCTTAACCTTCTCTCATACTCCTTAGTTGTCTCAAACTCTCCTTTGGCAAAGAAAGATATGAGATCAATCCCCTCTTGATTATACGGGGCAAAATCCAGTCGTTTCCCTGGATTAGGCACTGAAACCATATTGCCTGAAAATGAGAGATGCTTATCCGTATCAAATGTCTTTACCACCTGCCATGTAGTTGTATCATAAATGGTTGTTTTAGAAGAATCTCCCACTTTGAGCAACTTGTCATCCTGCACAAAATCTATAGATTTGTCAAATGTCTTTATGACTTGCCCTGTTACTGTGTCGTAAATGGTATATTTAGTCGGCTCAAAATTCGTCACTTCCAGCAATCTGTCATCTTTCCTAAAAGAAGTATATTTGCCCCCTATCTTCATGACCTGCCATGTAGTTGTATCGAAATAAGTGTACTTGCCATCATTTGCAAAATTGGTTACTCGCAGTATATTGCCGTTTTTAGGGAATGGCACATATGTGCCGTCAAATGTTATCACCCGCCCAGTAGTTATGTCATAAAGGGTTACTTTATTAGCTTTTTTATCCGGCACATACAGCAGCTTGCCGTCTTTGTCAAAAGATAAGTATTCGCTGCCGTCGAATGCCTTTATCTTCTGCCATGTAGTTGCGTCGTAAAGGGTTACTGTATTAGTTTTTTTATCTAACGCATACAGC
Source organism: uncultured Methanosarcinales archaeon (assembly GCA_964359785.1). GTDB lineage: Archaea > Nanobdellota > Nanobdellia > Woesearchaeales > JAGWAF01 > JACQSU01. The sequence continues at coordinate 1,612 of CAYHWL010000163.1, forward strand.
AGTTTGCCGTCTTTATCAAAAGATACATATTCGCCGTCAAATGCTTTTATCTTCTGCCATGTAGTTGCGTCGTAAAGGGTTACTGTATTAGTTTTTTTATCTAACGCATACAGCAGTTTGCCGTCTTTATCAAAAGATACATATTCGCCGTCAAATGCTTTTATCTTCTGCCATGTAGTTGCGTCATAAAGGGTTACTTTATTAGCTTCCTTATCACCCACTATCAGCAACTTGCCGTCTTTATCAAAAAATCCATAATTGCCGTCAAATGTCTTTATCGCCTGCCATGTTGCTCTGTCATAAAGATTTACCTTATTCGTTTTAGAATCTCCGACCGCCAGCAGCTTGCCGTCTTTCTCAAAAGATACATATTCGCCGTCAAATGCTTTTATCTTCTGCCATGTAGTTGCGTCATAAAGGGCTACTTTATTCGTTTCTTTAGTAACGACCTTTAGCAATTTACCAGTTTCATCAAAACCTGCATAATCGCCGTCAAATGTCTTTATCACCTGCCCCGTTGCTCTATCGTAAAGGGTTACTTTCTTAGCTTTATTATCACTCACTTTGAGCAACTTGCCGTCTTTAGTAAAATCTACTTGGCTGCCGTCAGATGTTATTGCCTGCCTTGTAGTTAAGTCATAAATAGTTATTTTATTAGCTTTATCATCGCTCACCGAGAGCACTTTATTGTCTTTGTCAAAATATGCATAATTCCCGCCAGATGTTATTGTCTGTCTTGTAGTTAAGTCGTAAAGGGTTAATTTATTAGCTTTATCATCCTTCACTATCAGCACCGTGCCGTCTTCATTAAAACGATCATATTTGCCATCAAATGTCTTTATTGCCTGCCATGTGGTTGTGTCGTAGAGGGTTAACTTCTTAGTTTCATTAATCCCCACTATTAGAAACTTTCCGCTTCCGTTGAAGTTTATATCGTCACTAAAACTAGTACCGAGGCTAACTGTCTTTATCTCCTTCCCTGTTGCCGTGTCGTAAGGAGTTGATTCCCTGCCATACTGATCCACTTTAAGCATCTTGCCGTCCCCATAAAGCCATGTGTTGCCCCCAAGTGTGACATCAAGCGTCTTTATTGCCTGCCACGTATTTGTGTCATAAAGGGTTACGGTATCAGGCGTCTTTATGCTCAGCCTGTCAGGGCTGAAAGATACCGGCACTCCCGCAGACATCGGTCTCGGCTGCCATGTTGTTGTGTCATATAGAATGACCGACTTATCGCTTCCTTCTATTGCAAGGGTCTTCCCATCGCTGCTGAAAGCGGCATAACTTCCCTGCAGTGTCTTATGAGCCTGCCATGTCGAGGTGTCGTACAATGTGAGGGTTTTTACACTCTTGTTCCAGATGCCGAGTGTTTTTTTGTCCGGACTGATAACCGCATAATCGCCTACAGGGGTCTTAACCTGCATAGCCCCCTCCTTAATGCCGGACATCGGAATTATAATAGCGTTTAGCTTTTGCGCAGGCGTTCCCGCGGCCCATGCATTATACGACTGGATTCCCGTTTTCACGGGAATGACAACAGAAATCATAATAGAGATTAAAACTAATACAAATTTTTTTCTCATCCCCCACCTCCTGAAAAATGGTTAAAATGATTAATCTTTGACTAACAATCTAATTGCCGCAACAAATACAAACGCAATAAATGCCGCTACATTGTCATTGCGAGCGACCCAAGGGAGCGTGGCAATCTCATCTTTATTATTACAGAAAATTATTTATATACGTTCCCTCTGAAATCTACTACATCAACGAAGATTGATTG
>CAYHWL010000164.1:0-3374 GCA_964359785.1 uncultured Methanosarcinales archaeon
GGCTGTGGACGAATCAGGCAAGGCGCACATCGGTTATCGTGGTTATAATGGTGCAAGCGGAGTCAGGTATGCGACCAATGCCTCTGGGTCATGGACAACGGAGACGGTGAATAGCATCTATACCTATGGCGCCATATCGATAGCTTTGAACGGGGCGGGAAATGCTTCTATGAGTTATACCGTCTGGGACAGCTCTGCATCTTCGTACCAACTTAAATATGCCTCCAATGCCTCCGGGACGTGGACAACGCAGACGCCTGTGAGCGAATCAGGGTATTTTTCTGACACATCACTGGCGTTAGACGATGCAGGCAAAGCCCACATCAGTTATACAAAAAACGGTAGCGTCATCAGGTACGTGTCAAATGCCTCGGGGACGTGGACAACGCAAACGCTGGATAGCACAGAAGGATATTTCTATAACACATCCCTTGCGTTAGACAATGACGGCAATACCCATATCAGCTACGGCGGCTGGTATAGTGGCACCGATTCCAATGCGCTTGGGTATGTAACAAATGCATCCGGGACGTGGACAACTGAAACGATAAACATTAGCGGAGGCTGGAATACCTCTCTGGCGATGGACGGGAATGGCAATGCCCACATCAGTTGCGGTAGTTGGGATGATGCCGCGCATTCTTACAGTTTTACGTATGTAACGAATGCCTCGGGGATATGGACGACAGCGACGGTGGATAATTACGTATATGTAGACGCTTCTTCCCTGGCAATGGATACGTCTGGTAATGCCTATATCAGCTATCTGTCCAATTATACGCTCATGCAAGCAAGCAATGCCGGCGGTTCGTGGACGGCAGAGACAGTGGATACGGGAGGGAGTATCTATATCACGTCAATAGCGCTGGACGGCTCTGGCAATAGCCACATGAGTTGCGGCGGGTGGGATGGCGATACCTCCTCCTATGCCCTCAAGTACGTAACGAATGACTCGGGGACGTGGACAACGGAGACGGTGGATAGCGGTGATTATTTTATCAACGGTACATCAATAGCGCTGGCAGGGACGGGGGGCGTCCACGTCAGTTATCTGGAATCGGGGAGTAATAGCGGCACTGAGTACTATGCCTTGAAGCATGCGACCAAGGCCTCTGGCGCGTGGACAACACAGACGCTGGATAGCGGCGGGTATTTCAACAGCATTTCAATGGCATTGGACGGTTCAGAGAGCGCCTATATCATTTCCGCAAAGTACAGTAGCAGCACGGACTCATACAACGTCAGGTATATAACGGATAGGACGGAGACGTGGACGGCAGAAACGGTAGATAATAGCGGCTGGGCAACGTCGATTACGTTGGATGAGTCGGGCAATCCCCACGTGAGCTACAGCAGCTGGGACAGCGGCATGAATGCCTATGTCGTCAGACACGCTACCAATGCGATGGGGACGTGGACAACCGAGACGGTGGATACGGTGGATGGTTATATCGACGTGACATCAATTGCGCTGACAGGGACGGGGAGCATCCACGTTAGTTACCGGGAATCGGGTAGTACCTATGCCTTGAAGCATGCGAGCAATGCCTCTGGCGCGTGGACAACGGAGACGGTGGATGCGGGCATAAGCTGGAGCCCCTCCATGGCGTTGGACGGGGATGGCAATGTCCATATAGGGTATGTGGGCAACCATGCCGTCAAGTATGCCACCAACTTATGTGCCACGCTGCCGCCTAGTGGAGGTGGTGGAACTACGCCGCCGCCAGTGCCTGCAAGAATCGGGGGTATGGTAACGGTGGATGGCGTTCAGCTAACCCAGGCAACGGACACCGGCTATACGTTTGAAGTAACCAGGGGGGATGGCTCTTCGTACAATCCTGCGGCAGAAGATACTGATGGTTTAGGTATTAACGGATTAGATGTTTATGTCATTGATATTCCTCTGTACGACGCCAGTGAACAGACAGGCGGGGCGCAGGAAGGGGAGACATCGGTGATTCACGTTTATTATAACGGCACGGAACTGTCTGTCGTCTCTCCGGAAAACGGGCAGATAACCGTTGGCGCTGAAGGAAGCAGTACGACAGTAAATATTGAGGTCAGTACTTTGCGTCTTTCGAATATTCCAGACATAATTGCGGCAAGCGGCTCGACAAATGATAACGTAATCAATCTGGAGGGTTATACGGAAAGCGATATATACAGCGCCACGAGCCTTGTCTATAGCATAGGCAGCAGTACGAACGCAAGCGCAGGGGTGAGTGTAGATGCGAATAACTATGTCGATGTCAATCCCTATTCGGGTTTCCAGGGGTACAGCGATGTGGGGATAGAGGTAAGAGATCAGGACGGAAGGGTAGCCACGGGTACCTTCCGCGTATGCGTTTCAGATAGCTATAAGTATACCCGTGCGGGGTGGTATTTGATTTCCCTGCCTGTCCAGCCGGAAAATACGGATGTTGGCGATGTGATGAGTTCTATTTCAGGGAAGTACAAGTCTGTATGGTCGTACTTCAATAGTGCGTGGAAGATGTATGACGCCATTACCCCTGGTTTCAGCAACCTTTCAACGATGGAGGCAGGGGTGGGGTATTGGGTTTCGGCAAAAGAGGCAGCGAACATGCGCATAACCGGCACATCGGCAAGGGAGCAGCCGGTAAATCTCGTGACGGGGTGGAATCTGGTGGGATTTAATGCAACGGCGGGGATGGAAGTGAGCAGCGCATTGTCGCCGATAGCGGGGAAATATATATCGGTGTGGGCGTATATAAATGGCGCGTGGAAGATGTACAATCCCGCGAGTCCGTATTTTAGTGATTTGGAGACATTGGAACCGGGGTATGGATATTGGATAAAGGCAAATACCAGTGTGGAGTGGGTGTTGCCAGCAAATTCAGATGATTAAAGGAGGTGGATGTGTCATGAAAAGATGTATATGCGTCCTGGCAGTTCTTGTTGTGTTAATGACGTGTGTGGTCTCGGATGTTTTTGCAGTGATTCCGATACCGGCGAGAATAGGTGGAGCGATAAAGGTAAATGATAATCAGTTGGCGCAGGCAGACGCTGCGGGGTATAGGGTTACAGTGACGAAACAGGACGGGACGCCGTATAGTCCAACGGCAGAGACGGCAGGATTGAACGCCAGTAACTGGTATACCGTTGATATTCCGATGTATGATGCCAATGACCAGCCGTCGGGGGCGCAGGAAGGGGAAATAGCGGTGATCCATGTTTTTTCCGGTGAAATGGAGCTGACGGTGACCTCTCCGGCTAACGGTCAAATAACGGTAGGCGCATCGGGAAGCGCTACACGGATAGATATTATTGCTCATGATTAAATGAAACGGCACAAAGGGAAATATTTTTAACGATATGTGATGTCCGTCACATACACAAGAGAAAATATTTGATAT
>CAYHWL010000165.1:0-3322 GCA_964359785.1 uncultured Methanosarcinales archaeon
TCCGAAAACTGCTCTACCCTGCCATCGCACAAGGAATCATAACTGGGTATAATGTATATCACACTATCAAAGCAGAACCAGACAACGGAATCCACTACCTCCATAGCGATTTAGGAATCGACAAGTCTGGAAAGATGGATACTCACTTGGAGGCTCTAATCAAAACATTACAAGATAATTTTCCCACGTTTCTAACGACCAATCTGATAAGCTCCATCGCGGACAGATACGCGATATATCAAATGGGGAATTGGATTGAAAATCCGGAAACGGCCGAACTTTTTGATATTCGAGGTCACAAATTGGAAGCGAAAGCACTAGGGAGTCATACCGGACCAATTATTGTGGAAGGAAACCAATATGATTTATGCATCCGCCCAAACAATGAGAGACAAAAAAGAGATATTGTACGAATGTTATACCTCTATACCCATAAAACAATAATCGGTTCGCAATATAATATCACCCAACGCACCAATATACAAGCAGTTATCGATAGCTGGCTAATTCCCCTAATTATGACTGATAACAAGACTCAATTGATGGAGGAAGTCGAAGAGGTGCGTATCAATATAGAAAATCACCAATCAAGAACCTTAATGATCCATTCCGAAGCAATGTTTAGACTCTTGCAAGGCCAATCTGCCATAATGACTAAATCAAGGACTTATATCAATAAGTCATTTTATCGCAACTATCTGATCAGGCAGTGAAGCAAGAGTTCTCCGAAAATAATTCTGATCATATTTTATCCCTAACCTTGGAGAAACCCAATGTTCTTCTCGCTCAAGCTTCGCTAGATCCCTCGCTTGGGACATAGAGTATATCCCATAACCTTGGACAAAATAAAACGGCGGGTATAACCATGGAATCAGAACGGCATCTACACCAAAAGATTCGAGCTCTCGTAGAACAGATTCTAATACTGGCCCATCTCGACATGTTCTAACATTGATATAATCCAAAACTTTATTCGATCTCAAACAAACAGGTTCTATCCTATCCTCAAATATCTTATCATTGGATTTCATATCCCCCCATTGAACAGACTAGGATATAAGAGCACCCCGTAAAGATTTTGGAAAATGGACAATATCAAGAGAGCCTGAACCTGGCGCCTGAATCGTCTGTCAATGCGACTTCGATGAAAGAATCGCCTTGTATGACGCTCGAGGTAAGATTTCGGTAGACAAGATCTGTCAGATCCACCTTGCATATAATATCTATAGCCACAAACCAGAATATGAAACATGCGGCTAGGACAAGACAGTCCGCCCAAAAGAAGCACTATATACCGGTATAAGGCTTTGCTCTTAAGTCAAACCCGCCTGTAGGGGACATGAAACAATTCAACCCAAAAACCCTACAACAATTCCGAAAACTGCTCTACCCTGCCATCGCACAAGGAATCATAACTGGGTATAATGTCTATAACGAGAGTAAAGACCCAAATGATACTGCCTTGCACTATCTGCACAGTAACCTAGGGATTAGTGAAAATGGAAAAAGTGACAAACATTTGGAGACTCTAGTACACACTCTGCACAACAATTTTCCCACTATGAAGACAGTGGATGTAATCAACTCAATAACAACCAGATACGCGGTCTATAAGCATGGCAACTGGTTTGATGACCCGAATTCAATCAAACTTTACGATACCCTAGGAAATCAGTTGACCAAAACAGATATACTCATTCATGAAGGGATTGTGATAGTCGAGGGATACCAATTTGATTTGCAGATAAAACCAACCACGAAGAAGCAAAGAAGAGATCTAATGAGACTATTGTATAAGTATACCCATTTGAACAAATGGAATAGGGAACATAAGGTCTCACATCAGGATAACCCCCACTCCATTATAGATAGCTGGGAAATCCCACTAATTGTCTGCTTAGAAGATGCTGGATTAATGAAAGAAACTCAAGAAGTAAAAATCAGAATTGGAAAATGTGAATCAAGGATCATAACAAGTGATGGGAGACCTTTGATTGACTTCTTGAAGAATCGCGGACAATCAGTAACCACCGAAAAGATCCACGTCAATAAATCGTTCTATATGAGCTATCTATCCGATTCAACCTCGTGAGAAAGTAGCTTCGATCGAGTCTGACGCCTAGTCTCCTAGAGACCCAATGCTCCCTTTGCTCAATATCATATATTCCATTTATCTCGGATTGGGAATATAGACCATACCCCCTAATAATGTGAAACGGAGGACTCGACCATGGAACCAATACGGCATCAACACCAAAAGCATCCAATTCGGCCAACACCGACTCCAACGCAAGCTTATCTTTACACTCCCTTATGTTGATATAATTGACTCCCTTCTTGATAACAAGACATGTCGGCTCTCTTCTATGTTGGTATAAACTCTGGCTGGAATCCATAATTGAGAAGGGTACAAATCATAATATTAAAGCACCTATGAGAAATTTTGGAAAATGGACAATATCAAGAGAGCCTAAACCTGAATCGGGTGTCTGAAGCGTCAGTGAGAGTGACTTCGATGAAGGAATCGCTTTGTGTGACGGTTGAGGTAAGGTTTCGGTAGATAAGATCTGTGAGATCCACCTTACGCGTCTTTTGGTACTCGTTTGCGATGAAAAGAGAGGCGGTGAGCTCTTCGTCCAGTCTTTTTGGAAGAGCGGCTTTGGCCTTGTCGAAAAGACGGCTCATATCCGCATTCGAGATCGAAGACAGATAGTCCAACGTGGCAGACACCGACTCATTCTGGAGCAGGACTTGCGCTTTTGGAGAGCCTTTACGATCCAATGAAAGACCTTGCGAAAGTAGAGGCTTGCATCCTGGGATGGCTGATTCGACTAATCCCGCGACAGAACGCTCGACAACATCCCTAGAAGGGACATCAAGGAACGTGCCATTGACAAAATAGGCTATGCCCTGCGGATAGCCCCCGCTGTAGGCCACTTTGTCTACAGACTCCTCAAGAACCTTCGATAGGCAATCATCCAACGCAGACTGGACATCATCCATGGGAGACTTGATAGCCGCAGTTGAACGCGGCCAAAACATGAATAACGCAAGAGCAACTAGGAGGATAACACCTAGGATCACAAACCACGTCACTTGAGCCTTGCGCATAAGAAGAGAATCCGCAAACCAGAATATAAAACATGCGGCTAGGACAAGGCGAGCGTCCCCAAGAAATACTATATACTGGTATAAGGCTTTGCTCTTAAGTCAAACCCGCCTGTGGGGGACATGAAACAATTCAACCCAAAAATTCTACAACAATTCCGAAAACTGCTCTACCCTGCCATCGCACAGGGGCTCATAACAGGGTATAATGTCT
>CAYHWL010000166.1:0-3305 GCA_964359785.1 uncultured Methanosarcinales archaeon
TACAAAAGATTCCTCATTCCGCTTCGCTCCATTCGGAATGACAATTCTTGTCATCTTTTCAGGTAGTCCTAAGGTAGCTTTCGTTCATCCCCCTTTACAAAAAAAGGACTGTCCCCTTGTTCTTCCATGAACGTCCTCAACGCAAGGAAGTTCAGGTAATGACAGGGATATCTGTATATGTATTCCTCCAACCTTTTGACGAAGGCCGAGGTATTGAACTCAACTGCATTATCGCAGCCGGTCATTATAGATAACGGTGGTTCTATAATCATTGTCTGTCTTCCGCCTTTGCCTCTTACAATAAATGTCGGCAGTACCCCGCAGCCCGTCCTCATTGCAATCTCTATTGCACCCGTTGAGAACAACGCCTTTTTCCCGAGGAAATCAACCGGAACACGTTTGCTGCCACCTCCCCCGTCCATTGCTATGCCAAGCACCTCGTTCCTCTTAAGGCACATGAACGCCTTTTTCATAGAGCCGAATATATTAATGTGCTTGACTGGCAGAGATAGCTCAAACGTCCACCTTAACTCGAGTCCCTTCTCAGACATGCGGGTAAACTTTTTGTTCGGTAGTTTTTCTTTCCATACCGTAGAGGGCGCGCTCATCTGGTTCATCTTGTAACCCCTGTAGCCTATCGAGGGCATTACCATCTGGTTCGCCCCAAAATGCGCAAAAAAAAGCATTACCCCTTTCCCCTTCTTCAGGGCATGTTCCAGATAATTACTTCCTTCCAGCCTGATCATATTTTTTATCCCTGAGGAGTTGAGCTTAGGATATAGGAATAGCTCCATCTCGTTTTTGCAAAAAAGCCTGAGAGCGCGCTTAGCAACGGTCTTAAAGATACGAGGGTCAGGCTTATCATCCTTGATGACAAGCGGGATTACACGCCGGAGTAACTCACGCCTCTTCTTGGAAATACCGTATAAAAAAACTCCACCTATATCTCCGATAAAGTATACAGCCTTGAGAGGCAGCATCTGTACAAGTACCCTGAAGGGATACCAGTAGAACCATATAAAAACATCCTTTAACAGTCTAAACATCTTTCTTGCCAAGGACTTCCCTTAGCCCCTTGACAACGTCTAAAGCCGATTTTACCGCGCCATCCGTAAGGACATTATAAAAACCGCCTGCCCTTCCGGCAATCCAGACATTTTTAAAGGCCTCAACATTCGCCATAAAGCCAGAGAGTTCCTTCTTATAGGAGACCGTATATAGCGGATAAGCCTTTTCTATGGTCAGTATCTCCATATCTTCAACTGAATCTGCCGAACATATCCCTACCTTTTCAAGGTCTCTTGCCACCATCTCTCGAAGAAGTGACTTATCTTTAAAAACCTCGTCTTCTCTTGGGGTAATCTCTACACATACCGCGCCTTTACCCTTCGGCACAAAACTGTCGTGTATGTTAGAAGGAAAATAAGCGCGGTTGAATATCACATCGCGGTCTCCATAGTAAACGTAAAGATACTTTCCGTTCTCAGCATTCCTTTTCAAACGTACAAAACTGAGCATCACAGGAAGATAAATCAGCTCAGGTTCCTTTAACTTTAAGGCTTTAGCAAGGATATCAATGGGAGCTGTCCAGACCAGTTCACTCGTCTTCAACTTCTCATTAGCCATCAACACCTCTGTGATACGGCCGTTTACAGCAACGAGACTGAAATCCTTCACCCCTGTTTTTATTGTGCCTCCGGCTTCGGTAAACCTCCTACTTAACAAATCAGGGAACGTGCCCATCCCTCCATACGGATACAGCACCTTTGCGCCTGGAGTTACTATCTTAAATAAAAGCATCTTGATCTCGGCGAACCTTCCAACCTTCAATTTTAAAGCAGGGTCATCAAAGTCGCAGTTACCCTGCCTGAATACCCTGAATGGTCTCAACCACCAGTCGATATGGACACCCTTACCAGGAAGACCTGTCTTCTTTTCTATATACGGCGAAAAGAAATTTTCATAGAGATAGTTCCCATGCTTTACGGTTATACAGCTTTGAAAGCTTTCATCTATAAATTTTCCAGGCAGAAATGGCCTGAATATGTGATGTAGCGCCACCCCGGGGGGAAAGCTCGTAATCATCTTCAGTATCTTTGGAGGCCATGAATGGTATCTTCCCGAAAAATGTATTCCTATCTTGTAGTCAAGAACATAGTATTTGTTTTCAAGGACTTCTTTTATGTAATCCATCGCTTCAGGATGGCTATGCGGGAAGATGAAATGAGGGCCCAGGTCAAAAGAGATTCCGCTCCATTTATAGCTACGCGCAAGCCCACCGACCTCATCCGCCCTTTCAATAATGGTACACGCTATCCCCTCCTCCTGAAGCATACATCCTATCGCAAGGCCTGTAATGCCACCACCTATTATTACAACGCTCACAGATTCCCCTTCTCTTTTAAATTATCACAGAATACCGACAACTTATCCGTCTGCTGCTAAATCAATTAATTTCAAAATCTTTCCATAGGTTTATGTCGATTGGTGAGGACAAAACCTTAAGAACCAAAAGCCGCTTAGATAATAAATAAAAATACTTCTTTATCTCCCTATCTCCCTTCTTCACTTGCAAAGAACGGGTGGTCATCCCAGTGGGAATTAATAGCCATCTCTAAAAGATAATTCCCAAAATGATGCGGGTATTCTTCTACATACCGACTGAAGATGTCAGCATACTCCTGGAGAACCTCTTCCACGCTCTTGTCTTTTACCTCCAAAGTTTTTTCAATTATCAGTCGCGCAAAGGGTTTGCCGTGAACAACAAAAACCGGGATTAATGCTGCCCCCGTCATCATTCCCAGCTTGACAGCGCCAGTGTTCAAAAGCGCTGTCCTGTTCATAAGCCTTACCTTAACCCATTCGAGTCCCCCGCGACCAGTTGGAGGGAAGAGCAAGATTTCGTTTCTTTTAAGCACATCGATGCCCTTCCTGATACTTGTCTTTTGTCCAACGTTAATGAATTCTGCCGGCATCTTTCCCTGAATGTTAGCGAACTTTATGTCGTAAACCTTTTGGTCCAGCCATGTCCTCCTGCCCCCGGGAGTATCATTCCCATGGAGGGCTATCTGGTGTATCTTATAACCTCTGTGCCCGAGGGCTGGCATTATCAGAAGATAAGGGCCGAAATGCGGGTTTAAGAGTATAGTCCCCTTCCCATTCTCCAAAGCCTTATCAAGATGATGGATACCCTCAACAGGTATGTATCTTTCGATATTTGAACTTTTCAGTTTTGACAGGTATACATTTTTGACGTGAAAACCGACGTAGACCAGGAAGCTTTCTCTAACACTTCTATCTATTTT
>CAYHWL010000167.1:0-3243 GCA_964359785.1 uncultured Methanosarcinales archaeon
AAGACAGCCTTGCTCCGAGGAGACGTATTTAGTATACGTTTTACTATCCTAATAGATACATTTATATACAAATTTTGGCATGTGGAAATGCTCGGTATGGCAATAAAACCCGAGACTAAACACAGCTTGGTGCTGATTTGTCTGGCATTCCTCTCAATCGGATTCCTGATGCAATACTATAACCAAGGAGAGACACGCATGACCTCCCCCACAGGGATGGTGATCTCCGAGGTAAAGATGGAAGAGGACCCCCAAGATGTCCGCGTCCTAGTGAATCCAAAGAACACCAAAGCAAGATTAGAACTGATATCCAATCCATCGGTGGACGTCCGACATGAATTTGGACAATCCTTTAGCGCGCAGATGCCACGCGATAAGATAAACACAATCGACATGCTTGCCACCGTGACAGAGATACCCGCTTATAGGATCGCATTTAGAAAAGACTTTGGCCCCCGCGGAACTGGAGTCTGTGGAAATTATATCTGCGAAGGAAGTGAAAGCAACACCTGCCCAAAAGATTGTGGTACCACGCCGTTTTCCAGAAAATGCTCACCAACAAACCAAAAACCATACAGCGTAACCCAAATGAACAGTGGAAAAATGGACCTTGGCAGGAACGTCAAGATCGCGATAATAGACACAGGCGCCATATCCCACCCTGATTACTCAAACAACATCATCCTTTGCGCTGACACGACTCAACGTGGAATAACCAAAGGATGCGCAGATGCCAGCCAGATGGGCCACGGGACACACATCGCAGGACTGATAGGCGCAGAAGGAGGCCCTGACGGAGAAGGGATGATCGGAAGCGCACCCGCAGCAAAACTGATAATCATAAAAGCATGCGATAACGATGGGATATGCTACGCTGATGACATCGCGGAAGCTATCTTTTACGCCGCGAAAAATGGAGCCAACATCGTGAGCATGAGCTTTGGAAGCGAAATAGATTCCTCACTCATACATAACGCGATATCCAAGCAGCCTAATATACTATTCGTAGCAAGCGCAGGCAACAACGGACCGGGACTCGATACTATCCTTTATCCTGCGGCAAACCCGGCGGTAGTCGCAGTGGCCGCGCATGACACGGACATGGTCGGCGCGAGCTTCTCGTCACGAGGGATCACTGACTCAAATGATGCCTCCATAGGAGCGCGTGAAGTGGAATTCTCCGCAGGCGGAGTGGGAATCGAAAGCACAAACAATGACGGATGCTATTCTGGCCTTAGCGGAACGAGCTTCTCAGCGCCAGTGATCGCTGGAGCTGCGGCAGGCGTATGGGACAAAAGCGACGGCACGCGTGATAGCAAAGGAAATCCTGAAGCCACAAGAAAGTATCTGCGCAACATATCAAAAGACATCATCGCGGCCAATGGGGATGGAGCCACCAGCGGATATGACGTCATGTCAGGATATGGACTGCCAGTCCTGCAATAAAGATTATATACTGGACCTGCGGCCACCAAAATATGGTCGAGCATATCAATACAAGATACATCCCGCAGAACACGGATCTTCTCGTGAGATACCATCTAGTCCCAAACAAAGGCGGCACGATCTACCAAGCATGCGAGGCAGTGGCAAGCAATGCCAAATGCAAAGGAGCCGCGCCAACCGTGTACAAGATAAACAGACGTGAATACAGCGCAGATATCGCTTTTCCAATCGAGTGCATCGAGATGGGCAACACAAGGCATCTCATTGATATCCTAACCTATGCGCAACCAATGCTTGCGACGCTGCAAGTCCTCTCGATCAAGATGCCCAGCAGATTTGACTCACATTGGAGGGGACCAGCCCATGGATGGTTTGGGGTACGAGAGATGATAGGCATACAACGCCGGCCGCTTGTCGGAATACAATTGCCAAGCGATGTCACAGCATCTGAGGCCGCGAAGTTAGCCAGCCAGGCATGGACCGGAAGAGCTGATATCGTGATAGAACACCCGCTAACTCCGAGTTACCAAATAGGCGAGAGATGGAAAGCGGTGAAAGAGACCCTAAAAAAATTCGAAGCTGACAAACTCTACATCCCACAGATAAACGGCTCAATACACCAGATCACAAACGTCGCAAAAGAGATGAAGGGCACAAAATCAGTCGCCGCCAACAGCCTCTTCCATATCGAGAGCATGAGATCAGAATCACGGACTATACTAAGCCGCGTGCGCCCAGACCCGACATTCTCTGAGTGCGCACTTGGGATACTTGAGAGGATAAGCGGCGCAGACATAATCCGCGCACGAGAGATGGAAAAAACAGAATGGGGGAAGATAAAGGAGCCCCTATCGTTCTCAAAGGTGACACCAATAGACGTGCCTGCGGTGATGTCCAAGACGGGAGAAAATGTTCTATTGATATCTGACGGGAGCCATCCAGCAGGGATACAATCCGCCGCCCGCGCGCTCAAGCAGGCAATCGAAGCCACCATGACAAATGTGCCTCTCGCACAATACGCCAAGGTGCACAAGGAGCTGCGCTTGATCCTGTGAAATGGATCACCTAATGAAATTCGAAGCTATCCCAACAAAGATGACAATCAAGAAACCCGCACTGACCGCATGATAAACTCTTGTGGCGCGTTCTTGCGGAAGCAGATACTGCGCCGCGGTGTTGAACATCCTCCCTCCATCCACAATACCTAAAGGCAGAAGATTGAAGAAACCCACACCCAACGAGAGCACAAAGACCCAGAAGAGCAGCCCATCAAACCAGACCATGATCGACCTAATGACACTTGGATCTGTGAGATGCTTCTTCTGCTTTATCATGACCCCAAGATAAGGAAGGGCAGCATTCGACGGATGAGGACCCAAGGTGACATCATATACCGATTTTTCTGTAGTCACTTTTACCACATCGCCTGGTCTTTTGGAATCAAGCACTTGACCAAAATCAGAGAGCTTGGCGATCTCCACGCTATCCACGGCGCTTATCGTCTCGCCCACACTCATCCCAGTGTTATAGATGGGAAATGACTTGTCGACATGGAAACCCATCACTTCCACACCGTCAAAGGAGTGCATTGGATTGATGATATAATTGGTGAAGGATAGCGAGACAGCCATCAACAAGACTCCAAAGATCAAATTTGATACGGGACCCGCTGCAAAAACCGCAAGCTGGTTTAGAGTAGGCTGTTTTCTTAGCTTGCGCTCATCAGGCTCGACAAATGCCGCAGGTACTATAGGGAGCAGGATAGAAATAAAAGAAAAACCGCTAGAGAGGACTGTA
>CAYHWL010000168.1:0-3225 GCA_964359785.1 uncultured Methanosarcinales archaeon
CGGCTAAGTTAACAGCCCCATCCATAAAATATTGAATGTCAACAGGCCCTAGCGCCTCGGGGAAGAAAATCTTGATGGCAGACTCTTTGCCATTCTTTCGTGCGGCGTAAACTATGGCGGAATCCCCCACTCCCAGGATGCCTTCAAGGCGCCACCCCTGAAATTGCCTACCGGTTAGCTTTTTGATGTTATCCATTTTGGACTCAGGTATAACAATTCCTCGTAAGAAGCGGAATCCACGTGAGAGCAAGTGAATCAATGTGATTCCTGAATTACGTGTGGTGATCCAGCATCAACGATAGGCCGCCTCACTCCCTTGTGCGCATTTGACGAGGGACCGGCTAATCCGCTAATTAGAATCCTTCCGGCAAGCATCCGGCATCACACTAGCCAATGGCAGAGATCTAACTGCGTCAATTATTGAGTATGTGTCCATTCTTGCGTTTGATCAAGAAGTGAAATGTGGCCTTTAAAAGCTGGGCGGACGCTTACAAACAAAGAGTGTCACGTCTAAGTGATTTCTCAGAGGTGGTTTAGGCGCCAAATCCTCGCTGCCGGGTTCGCAGCAATCCAAACGCGAAGCTGCGAGCTTACATACCCCGACGATACTGCCCCCTCACCTCAAACAGCGCATTGGTGATCGTCGCGGACGAGTTGGGACTTGACTTCAATTGTCCATTGTTCAACAGGCAATTAAGGTCCTTCAATCAACGAGCGGAATTTCGTATTTCTGGGACCATCATAAGCAAACACAGAATGCTCGCTAGCCGCAGCCACTAGCTTGGCAATAGTCTCAATACGATAATCATCTGTAACCTTATTCAGCTTGCAACCTAATACCCTGACGCTTATATCAACTAACCAACTATCTGGAACTACCATGCGGTGAAAATCAATCTTCTTGCGAACTTCAGATTGACAGAAAATGCTCCACATCCTCTCAAGTTCCCCGGTATTGCCAAGCTCGTACTCAGTGGGAGCACAAAGTCGGAGGTGCAATTCATTAACCCATCCTTGCTGGGACAGGCGAAAGCACATATATTTTAAAAACTGCTGTTCCGTATCGCCTGTTGCACTGTCGGCAACCTCCAAAGTAAGTTGCCGAGCCCGTTCAAACCTGTCCAATAGCTCCTTTAACGCTGCTTCAACTCCGTTGTTTCCAGCACAATCTCCGCCTTGATCATCAGTCGGCCGCAAGAATTTCGTAAGAAACCTGGTCGTCTCGATTGCCCGAAACTCGGATTCAGCGCGAAGGCTATGCAATCGCATATCAAGCTCTGAAATCACTTTACATGCCACCGCTTCTTTTGCAAGGTCCAGAAAATCACTTAGGCGCCTCGATGCATTCAAGAGGGCCTCTTTCGATCCGCGATGCGCATGTCGCTCACACACCGCTGCAAGAAAAGCCGCCTCGCGCCCATCGACGTCGCCCACTCTATCGGCTGGAACTGGAAGCTTGTCGCGAATGGCAAGCGAGAAATCGCACAGACGAAGCGCCGTTCGCCAATCACCCGCCCAGATCAGTGCACGTGCCTGCAACAGATGGAGCGTATACCGGTGGCCTGCCTCGGAGATCAAACTAGGCCGCGTCCTGCGATTCGTTAGCAATCTGCAATAGGACTTTGGTGTCCTGAGTTGAACCCTCTGTGCGAGCGGATGTTTATCAAGTCGTAACAAAGGAGCACCACGCGTAAACTGGCTAGTGTCTAATGAACTGATTCGAACATCAGTAGCCTCACTGAGCATTTCAGAGCCACGTTCCGCAAGTTCGCCAACAAGTGGGTTACCCGCGCTAGATTCGGACGAAATTCCTACGCGTTTCAATACAAAGGCGACGCGCCTGAGATGGGTGCTTCTCGCGCGATTGACTCGCTGCACTCGCTCTAGAACGCTCGCACGAAGGAACTTTCCCCACATCTCGCCAAATTCCGTCTCTGCATTCTGAATTGCTGGCGGGGACTTCGCATTGACCAGCATGTTCAATGCGAAGCTCAATCGTCCGCTCTTATCGTTTTGCAGTTCTGGATGCAATTCGCCAGTAAGGTGCAGATGACATTCATCCAAGAAATCGAACGGACGAAGTAGGTAGTCGGTTGCGCGGCTCCCGGGCGCGCCTCCCAACTCGATACCCGACACATCAACGGCCGCGCGAAAAATGCGCTCCGACGAGCTTACCAAAACCAATATGTCCCCAGGCGGCTTATAGACATTTCTATTCAAGTACTCCCAATATGCAAGTGCAATTGCATCGTCTCGAATGTTAATTGGAGCGCGGTCTTGCTGCCCTTCTGTCTCGCCACCTACTTCAGTAAGCCAAACTGCGTGCACGACCTCCAAACGCTCTTGCCACTTCTCGTAGGTGTCTTCTAGGAGTTGCACGAACTTGAGTCGATCTCCTAAGGCCGGAGTGGTGCCATCAATGACTTCCTTCGGAAAGGGTCGAAGGACATTCTTTACCTTCAAATATTTCAGTCGTTCCCATTCCAGCGCTGCTGTCCCCAGACCAAGCCAACCGAGAAACTGATCCGGGACCGCCGCGACGAGTTTTTCGATCGATAGGTCTGTGCCGCCGGAGATGGCGACGTTATAAAAGTCGTCACGAAACCGTACCATCTGCTTCGTTACGTGATCAGTCGAGCCGGATGCAGCAAGCTCATAGGTTAGGCGCGCATGCAAACCACTAGCCAACGAAGACCAGAGCTCAGTGTGATGGCCAGGCAAAGAAAATACGCTCTTGTCCCCACCATTAGCAGCTTCGAATAACACATACCCGCTTACGCGTTCGGCCAAGCTCAACCCTTGATCACGCACAGAAAAACCATCTTGTTCGCGCAATAGGCCAGCCACCACATCCGCGCTTTTTGATTTGGGACTGACGTAGCCCATCACGACATCGTTATCGATTGCAAAATGAAGCCCTCCCTTGTACTTACTCCGAAGGCCCGAAAGCTTCGTTCCGCCCGCGATTAGGCGTCCCGCAATTTCCGTCATTAAGGTGGTCATTTCGCTCATGACCCCTTACCCCCGCCAGTTCGTAAGAACCTTTCGGCATCGCCCGGTTCGCCGTGACTCCTCATCTGAGCCAATGCTCTTTCCGTATCAATAAGAACAGCTCGCAAGCCAGGAATAGACTCGAGAAGCTCCTCATCAAGACACCAAACCAAATCGGCTACCTGTTCGGAATGTTGCTCAGTAAGAGGCGCTTCTAGCAATCGTAAACTCGCA
>CAYHWL010000169.1:0-3150 GCA_964359785.1 uncultured Methanosarcinales archaeon
GTACAAAACACAGCCGAGCTGTGTTTGTACACATGAAGCCGAGCTTCATGTTGTATCAAACCCAACTTTGAAATGACCGCCATAAGATAGTTTTCCTGAGGAGAAATAAATATGTGATGGTCTAGAAATCCAGATCCGAAGCCTTGTATTCTAAACTGCGCTTGTCTATGAGCTGTCTTAATACCACCCTTAAGATGCCTTGCTTGAGATGATGATTGCCGGTGTCATGCCTGGCCACGATAGGATTGTTATCAGGATTGTAGAGCAACGTGATCGTGTAACACTTCTTTTTATGAGGCTTAGATTGGTCTTGTCTCTTGTCATTATTCTCTATATAGGCTTCTAGGACGCCTATCTGATGCGACGCGGGCAGATCACCGCTTAGATGATAAGCATTCTTAGCCACATTGTAGTATATCCTTAACTTTTGAAATGACATAAAGCCGGGGTGTAATAAGGAAGTATAAAAATGGATGTGGTCAATTGATACCCATCGACATCCGCTTGAGAGTCAGCATAGGATAGTGCACTTGAATGGGGCCAAAGTAAATCTGGATCTTCGTATGGGGAGATGGCCTATTCACTGCGATGACCTTTTGCGGCGGGATGTCTGAAGACGGTTGATTTAGCCGGTGAATCAGAGAAGATTGTTCGATATGCTGATAGAATGGGAGCGAGTGAATCCTATCCCTCCTTGATGCGTCTATCAAAGATTCTAGTGCGGCCATGTAGTCTCCAGTCTCCTTCACGTTGATCACAATCTCACTGTACCTTCTGAAACGACCAATGTTGAGTTCATACTCCAGCTTATACGCATCAAGATAGTCTTTGACCATCATGACCAGATCAAGATCCTTACCCTTGAATCTGGACTTGTCGAAATACGCCATGTACGTGAAGAATACTGCACAGCTTAATTACCTTGCCTTACGGTAGTACTTGGTCTGATATATCCAGTCCGTGAGCGGTTCGCAGTAGACCTCGTAGATGAAATCTTTGTTCTGGAAATGCTTATGATAGAAAGAGGGCCAGACGCCATATTCCTGGAAATGCCTGCGCTTGAAATCAGCTATCGCTTTTGACACCCATGCTGGCAGAGCATCATCATCTTGCCGCTCCCAAAGGCCCAATGCCAAGATTATCCTAGACCAAAGTCCCATACAGATGCATTGAAGTTTTGGTATAAATAAGTGACGGTCACGGTGGTGGCTAGAAGGATAGAGGTACTTGAAGAGGCCATAAATCAGGAGAACATGACTAAAGAGATATTATCCTCAGGCAGAGAGGGGATGACGGGGGCAATAAAGAGTAACCGACGTTTAGATGTTCTCCTTCGCATTCCTCCACTGATCATTGAAAAAATCCCTTAATTGCGTCGAGATGGTCTCGCTCTCTACTTTGATGGCCAGAGGTGGGTTGGCCCATGTAAGAATCACCAAGGTATTCCGGAATATCGTCATCCCCTGTGGCAGATTGAGATTGGAATATCTCAATTTCAACTTTGTATGATGCTCTTTCTTGTAGAATCTCATGTTCTTGAGAACCTTGACATCGAGCCGCCTATCCTTTCTTCTCACGGCCAGATTCTTGAAAAATAGGTTTGCGGCCTCATCCTTACCCTCCTCATCTATCGAGAAGACGATATACTCTTCACCAGGTCTTGCATCTTCAATAAGATTGGTGAACAAAGAAAATATCGCCTTTTGACCCTCGAACATCTCGACGTTTTGCTTTTTCGCGAACTTCTGCTTTAACAGTAATTGGGGAATAATCTCTTGCACATTTCTTTTTTTCTCATCCAGATAGCTTAGCAATGTCTTGGGATCCGATGCCTGATAATGCTTGATCTTGCCGATTTTGACATACGCGACTAGACCCTTGCTTATGAGCTTATCCAGCACTTCATAGATTTTGGAGGAGGGAATGCCGGTCTTTTGCACGATAGAGCCAACTTTGGATGAACCAAGCTCAAGCAGAGCAGTATAACATAGGCTTTCTCGTCTCCCCAACCCCATCTCCTGGAGCGTCTCTTGGATCATGTCAGCTCACAATGCAGGCCCTATTTAATGCTTACTATAAACTACCACTATTTGGGGTAGATGTTACTTATCATCTCACTATCTATTCTGTATCTCACAAATATCGGAGGCGAAAACAAATGGAAGACCAAAAGAAAATGGAGAACCAAAGGAGAAGGATGGAAAACCTCTACCACCATCAAGAAAGGCTATTACGTGGTGAGATATACTGGAACAAGCAGAATAACGAGTGGGTGGAGTTTGGATACATGGGCCAGACCGGATACGCCATCTGCTACGAACCAGGCGACTCCGGCGGAGGCATGCAAAGCTCCTTTGCCATCGATCCAGAGAACTTGATTGAGAGACATCAATTGGAGACGATAGTGCTCCTGAAATGAAGAATATCAAGAGTTGATATGGCGAGAAAGCACCCCTCCCTTTTTTATTTTAAATTTGGGTCTAATACAACACAAAACCTGGCTTTATTTGTACACAAAATCCAGCAGCTTGCGACGACCAACGTTGGAATAATCCTGCTTATTTAGAAAACTTTTCGTACTGCACTGGACATCTGGCCGCAAAAGAGATATTGATGTTTATTTAATCCAAAACCCATGAGTGAACCGCAAACATTATATATCTCAAGATATATCATGATATCATTGGGGATGATCTAGAATGGATCTCTCCAAATATGAAGTCGAGATATCACGGCACGCGTTCATACAAGCGATGGCTCGCGGCATACATCCCGACCTTATCGAAAACACCCTGCTTACAGGGTCAGTAGAACATTTCGGCAAACACGGCGTCAAGTTCATATGTGAGAGTGAAAAGAGGACAATAATATGCGTAGGACAACTAAAAGGGATGGCACTCAAAATATTCACCGTGGAGGCAATATGAGAACCTGCTCATCATGCAAAGGACAGATGGAAGCCCTAAATGGCAAAACTCCAGAAGGGGTAAGCTATGAGTATTACCGTTGCCAAAAATGCGGACAGGAAATTCTTGATATGCAACAGCTGCATAAAGTTGCTGCCAATTACAGGACGATCAGGAATTACCACACCAAAATATCCCAATGGGGATTAGTCTACGCATAAGGATCCCAAAGGAGCATGTTGAG
>CAYHWL010000170.1:0-3029 GCA_964359785.1 uncultured Methanosarcinales archaeon
AGCGAATTGTTGGAGATGTTTCCTGAGCTAAAGGAGATCGCGAACCTAAGGAGCCGCCTCGTCAGCAATATGTGGTCTGAAGATATGCGCTTTGGCCACTACAACATTATGGCTGATGCGGTCATGGAGGAGATAAAAAAAGGCTGCAAGGGGGTTATCATCACACACGGCACTGATACGCTTCATTACACTGCGGCGGCCCTCTCCTTCATGTTTGAATCCCTTCCTGTTCCCATTATTTTGGTGGGTTCCCAAAGATCATCTGATAGGGGTTCATCTGATGCTGTTATGAATCTCATCTGCGCGGCTAGGTTCATCGCGTATTCAGAGTTTGCCGAAGTCGCCATCTGTATGCATGCTTCAAGCGAAGATACGGAATGTGTCATCCTCCCAGGCACGAAAACCAGGAAGATGCATTCTTCCCGAAGAGATGCTTTCAAGGCGGTGAACACTATCCCTTGGGCAAAGGTTGATTATGAGCAAAAGACTATCGAATGGCTAAAGGAAGGGTACAAGACATCCAAAAAAGTCACACCTGCATTTAAGCCATTCAAAGAGGATCTAAAAATCGCGTTCCTCAAAGCCCACCCTAACATGTTCGCAGAAGAGATCCAAGCCTACAGGGGGGTTGATGGTATCATCTTGGAAGGCTTTGGCATTGGAGGCCATATGCCTATCAATGAGATTGATCCCCTGACCAAAGAACACGCAAAGATCAGCAAGGCTTTAGGGGAATTGGCTCGACAAGTGATAGTCGTTGCCACGACTCAGACCAACTTTGTCAGGATCAACATGAATGTTTACAGCACAGGGCGGGATATGCGGAAGTTAGGAATAATTGGGGACTATTCTGATATGTCGCCAGAGACTGCTTTCATAAAATTGGCATGGCTTTTATCAAACTACAAGAAGGAGGACGCAAAGAGGCTTATGGGAGAATGTCTCAAAGGAGAGATCTCTCAAAGGTCGCTTTACGAAGAGGATTATGCCTGATTACAAAGCTTTGGAGTTCAAGTGTGGTTTAGAGATCCATCAACAGGTTGAATCCGCCAAACTGTTTTGCCGCTGTCCTAGTATTGTGCATGATGAGAATGTGTCCATCAATCTCCACAGGCAGTTACGGGCAGTCGCAGGTGAATCAGGCAAAATTGACGCTGCTGCGAAGTATGAGATGACCAAGGGCAAGCGCTATGTGTATGAAGCCTGTCCCACCAGTTCCTGTTTGGTTGAGTTGGATGAAGAGCCGCCAGGAGAGTTGGATAAGGAATCGCTTAAGATTGCTTTGCAAGTTGCAAAGCTCCTAAATGCGAAGATTGTCGATGAAGTCCTTATCATGCGCAAGATTGTTGTCGATGGCAGCAATGTGTCGGGCTTCCAAAGGACTGCGCTGGTAGCAGAGGATGGCTATATAGATACTCCCAAAGGGAAGGTGACGATTCCCACAATCTGTCTTGAGGAAGAGGCGGCTCAAAAGATCGACACTTCAGAGAAACATGTGACTTACCGTTTAGACAGGTTAGGCATCACTCTAATCGAGATCGCCACAGGCACAGATATAGTGGATCCACAGCATGCAGAAGAAGTAGCGGCTAGACTAGGTATGATTTTAAGGTCCACTGGAAAAGTGAAGCGGGGCATAGGCACGATCAGGCAAGACGTCAATGTCTCGATTAAGGGTGGCGCAAGGACCGAGATCAAGGGTTTCCAAGAGCTCAGATCCATTCCAAAAGTGATTGATTTTGAGATCGCAAGACAGACTGATTGCATCAGAAAACAAGAGATCATCGAGCCTGCGGTGAGAAGAGCGGAGCCGGACATGACAACTTCTTCCCTTCGGCCGATGCCAGGGGGTCATCGTATGTATCCTGAGACGGACGTCCCAAGCATTCCGATAACGACTGCTATGTTGGACGATATCGAGATTCCAAGACTGCTGGAGGACCAGATTGCGCGATTGGCCAAAGATTTCTTGCTAGACAAGGATATCGCGGCGACAATTATCAGCGATAACAAAGGGGTATTCTTCGAAAGGATGGCAGATAGATGCGCCAATCTCAAACCATCCTATATCGCGGATGTCTTGCTTTCCTTGCAAAAAAATGTGAAAAAACAACATGATATAGAAGTGCGTCCAAGTGAGCAGGAGTTTGAATCGCTATTGATCCAGATCAACAGCGCGGCTGTGCCAAAGGAGGCGCTAATAGACATCATCGCGTTATCATACAAAGAGAAGAGATCCGTTGATGAGATAGCCAAACGTTTCAAAACCTTGGGAGACCAAGATCTTGAGAAGGAGATCAAGTCCATTATCGGCCAGAATCCAGGCATGCCGATTAACGCATTGATAGGAAAAGTCATGGGTGCGTTGAGAGGCAAGGCAGATGGAAAGAAGATCACGGACATGGTGAAGAGGCTTTGTTCCTATATCAAATCACATTAATAATCGGAGTTTAAGTTCCAATCAAAATGTGATTTGATTATTAGAAAATCACCTTGCATTTGTTCCCAGACATCCGAAAATTAAGGTGATTTTCTATAGATTCAAAGTCTGACTATACCGTCTAATATCTGGCTCAAGAATGGCATCAATTTGCTTGATTTTTCCTCCTCGACGCATATCAAGATCATGAATATGTCCAGGTTTTGGATTTTATTGATTAAAAAGTGCATGAACCTTTGTGTCGTCTCGATGTCATTATAGAGCAGAAGTGTAGTGATTGAATCGAAGAATAGGTACTGGACAGTGGGATTCTTACAGGACTGGGTCATAGCTAAAGAAAGCGCAGTAAGGCTCTTGTTGCCTTCGAGCGATATGCAATTAATCTCATTGCATCCTGCCTCGTCAGTGCCATCAATGAAAAGTATTTTATTGGTGTTGATTCTATTCGCCTCCATCTGCCGAGTTATTTCCCGGTAAGGACTATTTAATGTGACATAGACTCCGGTCATGTCTTTTTTGGTCGCAAGATATGCCATCATTATTGAATTAGCATCTTTATAGTCTTCTGGCTTGCTGATAAACACGTACG
>CAYHWL010000171.1:0-2983 GCA_964359785.1 uncultured Methanosarcinales archaeon
CTCTTTGCCACAAATCCATGTTTCAACAAGAAATCATTTTGGCATTTGGCCAATTCCAGGATGATGTTCATCTTAGGCCGTATGTCCCTTGACAGCCGGTTTCGCTCCGACTGCGTCAAAGAGACTCCCATGGCTTGCTTCTCCATTATGACGATCTCGCGCTTTCCAAAGATCTTTCGCGATGCAGGATTCCGCCTCAATACGTCAAGCAAGCTCATATAACCACCATTTAGGTTATAATAACCATTATAATGGTTATATTTAAACCTTATCCAAACAAAGCCACCCTTTGACCCCCTTACACAATCAGCCTCTCCTGCCTCGCCACGACTGTCTTCACACCTCCAATCACCTGCACATCCCGGACCTTGGTGCAGTCTTCCACCAGTTTGTGCACCTCCACCTTAAAGCCAAGATCTTGCAGCCGCCTGATGCACTTCTTCTGCCGCTCACTCAACTGTTCGTGTCCTAGTTTACACTCGACAAAGAGAAGCTCTCCTCTACGAAAAAATAGATAGTCAGGCATCCCATGATGCACGGCATTTATCAGTTTCAACTCATCCAGCACATCCACTCCAAGTTTATCCGTTATCAACCCCTCAAGTCGCGCGTATTTAGCTAGGACATTGGGGTATTCCATTCTCACCCCGATCATGCCGCCTCGAAATGATTCCCAGCCTCTCTTTTGCATCCGATCTTTGAGGACTCTTTCAGACAGCCCGCTCCGATTGACATAATCAAACCTCCTTATTGGCACCATGACAAACCTCAAAGGCGGATAGTAGTCTGACAGCTTTGTCTGCCTCCCACGCAATACCCCCCATAACCCATCTTTAGTCACCCCGAATGGGGAAAGCACGCAAAATACAGCGCGAACAAGCAATTTAGAATAATACACTCTATCGGCATTCCCCTGATATTCCACGGGCAATACTGCCCCTCGCCTTGTCATGATATACTTGATGGCCTGCCCAGGATGTATCTTGATGCCCTTCCTTTTCAGCACGGAAAGCACTTGTTTTTGTGGAATATTTGAGGAATAATTCTCCCTTCCAAGCACAACTGTGCAGACCAGATAATTCACATCCACATTAAAGATGGAATCGAAGGACTCCTTGAATTTCAAAAGGCATTCGGAAAGTCGTGATTTTATTCCCTCTTTATTATCAGCAAGAGCTAGTGTCTCAAGCACGCTTTGCTGGCACTTCTTCACGATCATAGGAACCCCATGTTGTCTCACTTCAAGTCCGCGCACCTTGATTGTCCCATCAAAATACGCCCCATAATATCGCGTCGCGACAGGCACATTTGGATTATTGATACTTGACAGGAACACCATCCATTTGAATCTCCCTTCAAATGATACTGGGATTCCAGTCTGCATCTCTATTTCTTGGCACAAGCCACGAACCCCAGTGTCATTCAATCCCCTTTTGGTCACATAGAGCGAGTCTATTATGCCATGCACGACAGAGTATCCTTTTTCGATGGCAAGATCCCTAGCATCAAGCAGAGTCTTTCTAGCATACGCGCCCACTGCCATGTGCGAGTGTCCGAGTCCCAACTTGAACTCACGGAAGCGCAGGTATCCGTAGCTTGTGACAAGCACCCATTTCAAGGCGTCAGAACGGCTCTTTCGCGCATTGAGTTTATGCTGCATCCTTCGGTCAATTATTGGTTTGATGACAAGAGGGACTATTCCTTTGTGGTTATGCGATATCCGGACAGGTATCCCTGGCACATCGACAAAAGGCCCCTTCTTGGCAAGTATAGTGTCCGCGCTGATATTGTGATTGTACATTATCCAGGGATACATACTGGAGAAGTCTAATTCAGCGACATTGGTATGGAAGCCTATCAAAGGATCAAGCGTGTGGCCAGACCTATCTGCTTTGACCATGTCAAGAAGCGACATTGGCGGCCCGATGGGTTTTTGTTTGTAGGGTATGAGCATCCCCTGCTCTGCCATCTTGCGCATCAAAGAATACTGGAATGATGCTCCAAACGAACGTGAGGCGGCGGTCTGGAATGGTATGCCGCACAGCTGGCACAGCTCCATGATGCCTTCCACTCCCGCATGGGAGCCAGTCATGGTGGAGTTGTCGACTAGGAACCTGCCATGCAGTCTGATCGCTTGATCCTGATATCTCACCTGTCCATAGCTGTACTGCGTTTTCCCCTCGCGATATTTGATAGACATCAGATCCCACCTGTGGAAAGGGACAGCGATTCCGCAAACCTCAAGCCTGCTGACAAGATAAGGAAGCGCGCTATAAGCATAGTCCATCACGATGACATCAGGATCCCGCTGGCAAAATAGCCTTGCGAATCTCTCCAATATCTCATTCTCTTCTCCAGCGATCTCAATCCCATCCACTCTCAACTTCCGTATCGGTCCTTTATGCCCAAAGACGATTATCTCCATCACCATGAGTTCAGGCAGCCTCCCAGAAGGATTGGCTAAAGGAAGCACTTTTTCTCCATCCAATATCACGGGACTGCAAAGTGATAGTTTATTGCGTATCAGATAGCCTATTTCAGGTTTGACATCTGCGTTATACAGCGCGACACGATGCCGCGTCTCGATCTCAATCCATTTGACAAACCTCTCAAATCCATGCACAGGGGCTCGGATAGAGTATACCTTCTTTAGTTCTCGATATGTCTTTTTGTCTTCAAGAATAAAATCAATATTATACTTCCTCAAAAATTCCAATGCGAGAGGAGTGCCGTCTAGGTGGATAGAAGGCCTGACGGTCTTCTCTATCCGTCTATTCCGGCCATCCTCATTCACCCAAATTACTACAAGGTTCCCGCTCCGATACGCATCCAGTAACCAGTTCATCGCGATATACTATAGTCACCATATTTGTCCCCCCCAAAGAGGACGTATCGAATCCCACAGATATCCTGACCGCTCCAGATTCCCCCAATCTCCCTTTTCCCAATCTCCCTTTTCCCAATCTCCCTTTTCCCAATCTCC
>CAYHWL010000172.1:0-2973 GCA_964359785.1 uncultured Methanosarcinales archaeon
ACCATTATTCCGCTTTTTGTCCTAAGTCCGTGATCTTTGAACCAGCGAATCAAATCAAGACTGCGTTCATACTTTGCTTGCGGGCGGACACCATGATACAATCTCTTTACTGTTTCTAAGTTGTGATTAAGAATATCGGGCGGGTTTTGCAAAATAATTTTGAACGATTCTTCTTCACCTTTAAAATCCGGTATTAAAATTTCGATTGTTGTCTCCGGCATTTTTTGGCGTATCAATCGAACAGTTTCAGAAAATATTGACGCGCCGCCATCTCTCAATTCATCACGGTCAACCGATGTGATTACCACATGCCGGAGTTCTAACGTTTCGACCGATTCCGCTACCCGTCTCGGTTCATCAAGATCGAGTTCATTAGGTATTCCAACTTTGATATTGCAGAAACCGCAGCTTCGGGTACACGTATCACCTAAGATCATAAATGTTGCTGTTCTTCTGTTCCAACATTCGGCAAGATTAGGACATTTAGCTTCTTCGCAAACAGTATTCAATTTGGATTTGCGCATAAGTTCGTGAACTTCTTTATAATTCTTTCCGGTAGGAAGACGAACTTTTAACCAATCGGGACGTTTGCCTAATTCAGGTCTTTCGTTCTCAATTGTCTCAGCAAATTTTTTCTGGTGTTGGTTAATCATTAAAATTTTCCTTCTTGCTCTTGCTTGCCCGGCGTATTTTTGACGGGCTCTTGCTCTTAAATTATTGTTGTATCAAAATTTTCTAATGTATCTTTAACTGATTTCAAAAATTTTCCGCCCAGCATTCCATCAACTAAACGGTGATCATGACTCAAAGACAAATACATCATCGGTTTAATTGCAATACTTTCAACACCATCGTTTTCAACAACAACCGGTTTCTTAGTTACAGCACCAACGCCAAGTATTCCAACTTCCGGTTGATTGATGATCGGGGTTCCGAACAAAGAACCGAATACTCCATAGTTTGTAATTGAAAATGTTCCGTCAACTATATCATCGGGGACAAGTTTTTTTGTTCGTGAGCGGTTGCCGATATCGGCAATAGATTTAGCAAGTCCGCGAACATTTTTTTCATCCGCATTTTTGATATTCGGAACTATCAAACCATTCGGTTCAACAGCTACCGCAATGCCGAGATTGATATATTTCTTCATTAAAATATTATTCCCATCAATTGAAGCATTCATCAACGGAAATTCTTTGAGTCCCTTTATAACGGCAAAGGAGATGAATGGCATATATGTTAATTTGATTCCATCATTAGCGGCAAATGCTTCACGATTCTTTTCGATAAAGTTGTGAATACGTGACATATCAACTTCTATAATCGCCGTAACGTGAACTGAAGTATTGCGGCTATTGATCATGTGATGCATAATTCGCTGACGTATATTGTCCATCGGAATAATTTCTTCTCTTTGTCCGGGTGTACTTTTTTGCGCTGGGGTCGAAGTAATAGAAACAGATTTTGTAGTAGTAAATGAAACACTTCCGCTCTTTCTGTTTTGAATATAACTGAGAAGATCGTTTTTAGATAATCTTCCTCCTATACCACTTCCAGCTATAGCTTCTATTTCGCTCATAGAAATTCCTTCAGTACGAGCGATATTCAAAACCAAAGGCGAGTAAAACCTGTTTGATGTACCAATCGGTTCTCTTTGGTTGGAAATATTCATATACTTTTTTTCTTGCCCTTGCTTGCCCGGCGTATTTTTGACGGGCTCTTGCTCTTGTTCTTGCTCTTGCACTAACTGTTTCGGTTTAACAATTCCGCCGCTTGTGGATATTTTTGCGATTGTGACTCCAACAGCAACAGTAGCATTTTCTCCGAATAGAATTTCAGTAAGTGTACCGTCAACGGGAGACGGAACTTCGGTATCAACTTTATCTGTACTTATTTCAAAAATTATCTCATCGCGTTTCACTTTGTCGCCAACTTTTTTATGCCAATTTAAAATCGTTCCTTCCATAATTGATTCACCCATCTTTGGCATCGGTACAGCAATTAACTCACCACCGACTTGTCTTGTTGAAGGCACTTCGACTTCTTTCGGAATAAGAATATTCTTCTCAATAGTTTCAGATTGATCACCATTGGTTTCAATTATAGCTACAATTGTTCCAACCTCCACAGTTTCCTGTTCAAACACTTTAATATCCACCAACACGCCATCTTCCGGAGACGGAATTTCAGTATCAACTTTGTCGGTACTTATCTCATAAATGATCTCGTCCTTTTTAACTTTCTCGCCTTTCTTCTTATGCCATTTAATCAGCGTACCTTCATTAATACTTTCACCCATCTTGGGCATTACGATATCAACTTTCATCGCTTCACTTCTCCATTATTTTGTAGAACAGATTTTCAATCTGTTCACACGCAGATTGGAAATCTGCGTTACTATTTAATAAGATAACAATTATTTATTTGTAGAACTGATTTTCAATCTGTTCATACGCAGATTGGATATCTACGCTACTATTTAATAAGCCAACAATTATTTATTTGTAGAACAGATTTTCAATCTGTTCACACGCAGATTGGAAATCTGCGTTACTTTTTAATAATCTAACAATTGTTTTAACGATTTATATATTTTTTCTCTTGTTGGAAGAACAGTATACTCCAATTTTGGATGATATGGAATAGGTGCATCTAAAGCGCCAATTCTTCTCACCGGTCCATCCAGCATCTCAAAACAATTCTCTGTAATGAGTGCTGCTATCTCCGCACCAAAGCCTGCAGTGATTGTATCCTCGTGAATGACAATTGCTTTCCCTGTCTTCTTTACTGAATATTTTTGTTATCGCGTCATAAGAATAAACCATTCTTACTGTTCCCGTTGCTTCTTCCAAAAATTCTCTTACCATTGCTGAAATGCCTTCTTTGCCTTCGTAATACCGAACTACCGGTCTGCCTGTTTTTCTGAACAGGGAGTGGAGTTCAGGCAGTATTTTTGTCAATTCCTCTTTTTTT
>CAYHWL010000173.1:0-2960 GCA_964359785.1 uncultured Methanosarcinales archaeon
GCGTAGTGAGCACCCCGAGGTCCTCAGACCGAGCATGCCACCGGTGTTGAGCGCCAAAGCGCGATCACCGGTGATGAGTGCGAACTTTTGACTAAAGAAAATGTAAAGAAAAAAAGAAACCCCCACTTTTCGGCTGGGAACACCCGTATTTTCTGTTCCACCCCCAGTGGAATAGATGACTTTTCCCATCCACCATTTATATGCGTTTGCAAAATGGCTAATCCAAACTATACATTGATATACGAAAAAGGATACTGATATTGCTGATTGTAAAATCCCGACGGGCCGAAAGCGATAAATTCTAGCGAAACAATAGATAATCGATGAAAAAGAGAAAAGAAGACCCAAAAAAGAACAAGAGCCTATTGTCATTCATCTCCAGCACAAAAGATTCTGTAGTGAGCGTGATCGAGAAACTTACTTGGGAACAGTTGAAAAAATTGCAGAACGGAAAAAGATAACACCCGCGACATTAAGTGTGATAACAAGACATAAATAGCCAATCATACCTCCCGTCATAAGATGTATATCACACCAAACGTTTGCTTATCCTGCAACTCGGAGATCGAGTCGCATCACATCTTCTGCGTCGAGTGTCTGGGAAAGAAAAAGAAATAGGGCTTCTATCCATCATAATATACATGCAGATGAGCGCTATACTCTGGTATCCTAAGGATCTTTAATGCTTCCTTCTCTCTTTGTTGGATGTTCTCTCTTGAGGTGCCGAACATATCACCGATCTGTTGAAAAGTACGGGTGACGCCATCCTCCAGCCCATATCTCAATGTGATTATCCTGGCTAAGTGTTTTGGAAGATGCGAAACCGCCTCTATGATGTCCTGGCGCTTCTTCTCACGGAAATAAGGAGTGTCATAGAAATTCTGGGTCTTTCCAAGGGATGTTTGTCTGCCTTTGCCCTCGATCTTTAGGATGAAATAATCTTTGGAAGCATGATGAGCAAGCACCACTGGAGTATCTGAAGATTCCTCTTTGGCTCCATTGGCGAGTTCTGTCACATCTTTATGCAAATGGTCTGGCACTCTGATCATGCTACGCCAGTTCTTAGTCTCATAGATATGCCTTTTTATTATCTTATAAGCATATGTTCCGAATCTCACATTAAATTCTGAACGATACGAATCTGTCGCCTCTGTCAGACCAATGCACGCGCCAAGCGCCAAATCTATCAGCGGGACACGGTGATCTTTGATAAAATCGGCCTTGGCTAAATTATAGGCAAGAGGGGTGTTAGCGAGTATCAGACGATCTTTTGCGGCTTTTATCATTTTGGAATCCTGTGAATCCTGTATGATTTTCGCAAGAATGAGCTCTTCTTCGATAGGCAGAAGGCCATTGCAACAGCATTCTCTCACAAAGAGGATATTTGGATTTGTGACAATGCGTTCGAGGGAGATTCTCATTAGAATCTAAAAGTGCTTGAGGTATTAAAACGTTATTCGAAATGTTCTTAAATCGAAGGGTTTGAATCGGTCTTATGGACGCAAAAACGCAGATCAGATATGATCTGATAACCAGGAACCTGCAAGAAGTGATAGGCGACAACGAGCTAAAAGAGAAGCTCTCGTCAGGCAAAGAGTTCACTATATACTGGGGGACAGCGGCCACTGGAAGCGTGTCTATCGCATATTTTTTCCCTATGCTCAAAGTGGCGGACTACCTAAAGGCAGGATGCGCAGTCAAGATACTCATCGCGGACCTGCATGCCGCTCTAGATGGAGTCCCATGGGACACAATCGAGAAGCGATACAAGTATTGTCAAAAAGCCATCACCATGATACTCCAGACCATTGGAGTGGACATCAAGAAGCTTGAATTCGTCAAGGGGAGCAAGTTCCAGCTTGACGGCAAGTATATGAATGACATGCTCAAATTGATGACATGTACCACGGTGAATGAAGGACTGCACGCCGCGGCAGAGGTGGTCAAATTAGGAGATTCGCCTAAATTAGCTGGCGTAGCATATCCATTGATGCAGGCCCTTGATGAAGAGTACCTCAAAGTCGACGCGCAATTCGGCGGGATGGACCAACGCAAAATCATGGTCTATGCACGCGAATATCTGCCTAAATTAGGATACAAGCCACGCATCGAACTGATGAACCCAATGATACGGGGGTTAGTCGGGGAGAAGATGAGCAGTTCAGTCGAACACTCCAAGATAAGTCTAGTCGATGATATCGAGACTGTGAAATCTAAGATAAACAAAGCTGATTGCGTAGCTGGAGACACCAACAATGGAATAATGGCATTACTGAAGTATCTGGTATTTGTCAAGAAAGGAGAAGGCGCCACATTTGTCATCGAGAGGCCGGCTAAGTTCGGCGGGAATGCGATCTATAATTCGTATAGTGATCTTGAGGCGGATTTTGTCTCAAAGAAGGTGCATCCACTCGACTTGAAGAACGCCTTAGCCAAAGAGCTTAATCTGATCCTTGAGCCATTCCGAGGGGACAAGACACTCCAGAAGCTGCATGATGAGGCATATCCGCAATCGTCATAATTCAGTATACTTCTTGTTCATACCTTTAGCTTTCTCAACAGGGTACTTGTCTTCGCTCTGCTTGATCTTCTTCTCGAACGCTTTTGAGAGGTCGATGACGCAGGCTGCATTAACTTTTTAACTAAACTCGCAATCCCCCGACTATGATAGACATACTTGGGAGTGTGGAACCGGTTGTTTTGGGTTCTAGACACGTGCGGATAGATGAGGCGGCCATTGACTTGTTTTGCAAGAATTACGTCGCGTCAGAATCAAGATATTGGATGGATGGAATACCATTCGCGATCTCTAGGGCGTATGTAGAAGAGAAACTGAATTTCGTGTTCTTGTTGGACTCTTTGAATTTCTGCTACTGGGGAGCTCCCAAATGGATAGTCCGAAGCCAGTATGGGGATTATGACGGGGCCGTTGGGATGATCGCGGCACTGGATAAGGCCTT
>CAYHWL010000174.1:0-2828 GCA_964359785.1 uncultured Methanosarcinales archaeon
GCACAATCTGCATATTGGATGAGAATCTCAAAAGCAAAGTCGATGCTTTGACAGCGCGTATGAAGCCAAGCGATGGAGAAGCTCTAAAACAGCTTGTTATAGAGGCGACGCAGCCTGAACTTGCGGTGAGCCTTGTAGAAAATTACGCATCTTATGCCGGCAAAGAAGGATATCCCAACACTGAACAAGGAGTCTTGAACAAAGCATTGGCAATCGCAGGCAGACTCATGAAAGGCAATGCCGCAGACAAAAAAATAGCCGAAAGCGTGCTTGCAGCTATCAACTTGCAAATGGCCCGAAGGACCACAGGAGATGCCGCGGCGATATCAGGGATGGCCGCGCTTGGATCAGTCACAGACCCCACACCTGAATTCCAGGAAATGATAGAGAAGCAATACGTTCCAGCCTATATACAGTATCTGACAGACAAATCCCCAATCACAGATATAAAATACCTAGGCAAAGGAAGCATGGGCTGGACATTCGATGGCCTGCTAAATGGAGAACGAGTAGTCATCAAGGCGCCACTCCCTCAATATGTGAAACCCCTACCTCAATACAAAGGATTACCAGCCTTTTCTGAAGAGATGAGACAGCTGGACCAAGCGGATGTGGAAGCAATATACCGAAATGAGATCATGAACCTGATAGGCTTTAGCAAGCCGGAATACGCCAAATACACTTGGATGCCAAAACTCACACAGCAAGAAGCCACAGTCATGTCAAACAACCTTGCGCAAGGCAAATTCATAATCATAAGGGAAAGGCTAAATGGAGAAACACTCGCCAAGAAGACAGACCTCACCTCCGAGCAAGCAAGACAGATGCGCCAGATACACAAGGCCCTTGACCAAATGGGATTCTCATTCGCAGACCAATATGTGCCTGGCAACTGGATGATAGGCGATGACGGCATCGTCAAGATATTCGATTTTGGCATGGTTGTCGAGAAGGATAGCGTATACAGGATAGCAAACCTCAAGAGCAAGATGGAGATGCAGACCAGGCTAGGAACACCTGATTTGCCCATCATGCAAGGAGTCGATGAATTCGACCAAATAAACGAAAACGTATTCCGAGAGGACCTTAATCTTGGCACCCTCAAGGAAAAAAGCAACAGGCAAGACGCTCAAGATATCGTCAGTGACCTGTGGGTCCAGGAAAAATTAGATGCCATCGACTTGGACCGCCTTGACAGCCTCATCGTATTCAAGACACACGACCGAATCACGCTCAAAGACCAGTATAATGAATATTCGGAACAAATCAAAGAGACCATCACAAAACTAGGGGAATACAAGACGCGCGCAGACTCTATAACCAAAGAGACCCAAACACTCCAAAATTCCAAGCAAAAGATGACCCCCGCGGAATACGACATGAAATCCCAAAAATTGGCGGAACAAACGCGCATCCTTCAAATGAAGATGAACCATTATGGCGATCTAAGGATGCAAGTGATATCTGAAAAGATAACCGAACTTGACGCCAAAGCCAAATCATTGGGATATACTGACATTGTTCCCAAAATACAGATATTAGGCTCACTTGACGTCAGACCCACAATGAAATCACAAAATGCGGCGGAAACCGCGATAATGCTTCGTGAGGCTCTTGCGGCTCTCCAAGAGAACAAAGCCCAAGACTATCAGGATAAGGCAGTCGGGCCACTCTCCACCTATATCCGAGCCAATGAGAGGTCGGACTATGCAGGAGAATCCTTCCCAAGATACGCAGCAATAATGCTCGCAGAAGCATACCAGAGAATCGGCGGCAAAGACGCAGAATTGGCCGCCCTTGGAAAACACATCCTGATACGCAGCCAAATGCTCACTCCTTCCATAATCAATGCCATCACCACAGTCACAGCAGAGCCCATAGAAGAACAAAAAGATAGACCCATGCTGGCGGCCGCGCTTGACACGCTCCTTGACAACAAGGCTGATGACTATCGTCCAAAGATAATCTCTCCAATAGAACAATATCTGCAAACTCAAGGAAAGGACAATATAGACGCAAAAACATTGCCAAGAAATGCCCTGTTGATCCTTGGCGAAGCTTACAGGAGAATGGGAGACGCAGGAGGAGCTTTGTCAAACCTGGAAGATCTATTGAAACTGGAAGGGTCACTTTCAAGATTGGATGTGTCAGTAGAAGAGTCACTAGTAAATTCCGCCGATGAGATCAGACAAGAGATGATAAACAAGATAGACCCTAGACTGAAATTTGTCAAATATCTTGGCGCAGGATCATTTGGCATGGGATACCTAGTAAAATCACCAGAGGTGGCGGAACCAGCCGTGCTCAAAGTGATGCGGACAAGCGAAGGAGCGTCAAGACACGACATCGGACGCGCAGAACGCCTGGCTGAAGCGACAAAAGAAGCGAATCTCTATGGGACCTACGCCGGATTTGACAGAATACCCAAATTGTACAGGCCATACCAATCCAAGACAGAGGCCGGGACTACTGCATTGCTGCTGGAATACATAGCTCCACCAAAAAATCCAATATCACGACAAGCCCTGGATAGAGTCCAGACCTTGACAGAACTCGTGCAAAGAGGCGCCACGATGCCTGACGCATATGTACCAACCAATATTGTCGGATACAAATTAGTAGACATAGGGATGATAAGATCTAACACACCTGAAGGATATGAAGATATGCTAGGTTTAATTAGAAGACCGATGAACCCCGTAGCAGAATGGTGGATAACAGAAGCCCAATATGACATCCCCTTTGAGAAGGCAGGCCTAGGATTCGGAGACCGTGTGAATGACATAATACTCATGGACATCGCCCAAGCGATGATGAATCTGCGCGTG
>CAYHWL010000175.1:0-2819 GCA_964359785.1 uncultured Methanosarcinales archaeon
CGTTGTGCGGGGGTCCGATGATACCGGGCGTAAAGGATTATAAGGTGACGTGCGATGTGAAATAGGGAGTAATATGGCCTTTGGTTTTACCTCTTTGTTCGCTTTCGTAATAGGGGTGATTTTTGCGTATAAAGGAGGCAGAAATTTCCATAAATACCATAGAATTACCTCTATGTCCGTATCCAATATCAAAAATGTGGAAAATGGCCAGCTTGTAAAGCTGTATGGAAAGGCAACTGGCAGAATATTAAAGAGTCCGTTTTCTGGAACCGAGTGTATTTTTTATAAAATTACAATTGAAGAGGCTACTTGGTGGAAAGTCAGAGCATTTGTTAAATATTTTTGGGAGTTTCGGTCTTCAAATGATTATTCTTTAGAATCTTCTAATCGTATTGTTAAGGTCGTCTCCACCGATTTAGAATTAATCGCCCCACCCAGAGAATGGTCTTCGGAGTGCAGCGTTGAGATACCGAAATCCATAATTGCCTTTGAGAAAGAAAAATGTCTTTTTCCAGATATATGTTTTGATACCCGTATTGCTAGGACTACTCTGAGAGTGTTTATAATCCTAATAGGTATTTATGTGATTGTTGAATCATTAAAATCTTTGGTAATGCACCCAAACCTTGTTTCAGCAGCTATAATTCTTGCCCTTGGTTGGTATACTTATAAAAAAGGAGTCATCCCATTTTTGGTTAAAAAGAATCTAATCGACAGACCGTTTAGAACTTTTAGAGAATTTACGATTAATCAGAATATCCCTATTTTTGTTATAGGCGAGGCACATAACGATATATCCACGAATCAACTCATTTTAAAGAAATCGGATTTACTAGGAGCTACTGTTTGCTATCCTCAAAACTCAGTATCCTCCGTAGATATTCTTAGGCTTAGGCATTTGATCGTATTTTTATTTGGTTTGGCTATATTATTGTATTCAATAACTACTCTTTTGGTGTAATTCATGCCTACGGAAAGACTAACTGCAAACGCACAAGCATCTCAAATATCCAGAAACGATTTTTCCCATAGAAACACGCTACTTGACAGATTTGGGACAAGCAAGTGGGTTCGTTGTGCTGTGGCTGGGCTTTCAATTGCCTTTCATTCGGGGCAGGGTTTGTTTTCGGTTGCAGTCCAGACTCAACAGAAGCATCCGCGGCAAAGGACAAATATGCAAAAGACGCAGCCAAGACAGATGAAAATGGTTCTGTAACATTTTTGACTTCAGACAGGGATTTTACCTTGCAGGTATCAGACTCACGAACTGGAGAGAACGTTTCCGGTCTGGTGGTTTTATTCTTTGCAAAGAATGATGAAGCGGTGTATATTATTCTAGACCCGCAAAACAGGTATTTCCCAAGGATTGTCGGCTCTGAAAGCTCCATCGCATTAAGTTCCACGGCTCTTTCTTCATCAGAGTCAAACATAACGAATGCAATCGTTGATAAAGCAGAGAACGTATGCGACGAAGTGGTTAAGTTCTCTCTTCAGGGGAATTTGCCCGAGTGGTGGTTGGACTGGAAAGCTAAAAGTGAAAGTGCATTCAAGGAATTAATTGATGAGAAGGAGACTGTAAAATTAAAGGATTTGGACAATTCCCTAAAAAAGGCAATAAGCACAACTGCAAGCGAACTCGCCCAAAAAATAGGAGAAGATTTATTCAAGATTACTTTGAATCTAGGGGTAACTGCATCAAAAATGGTTTCTGGAGTTGGGATCATATCTACTGCTACTGGAATTTGCGAACCTCTTAATCTGTTGGAGTGGGGATTTTATTATAAAAGTCTATGTTATGGCGAGGATGACGAGTTTGTAATCTATAAAATGAAGGATTCGTTACCAGATATCGGAGTTAAATTGGCAGATTTGGACCTCGATTTCGTTACAAACCCAATTTTTATCGTCCTTCCAAAATCATCAAATCAGAATTGGACTGCGCCTCAAGCCAATATAACCGGAAAAGTCTTCGTCACAGATGCAGAGGACCAGTTTCTAAAGCCACCAATCGGAGTCGGTGTAATGGACAAGAATTTGTCGTTTCCTTCAATATGGGCATCTGTCAAATATGGGGATGAAGATGTAAGCTCAGAGTTCTCGTTCACGCTCGGAGCATGCAAAGACTACGATCCGACTTATGATATCGGCATTACTACGGGTAACGTCTTTAATCCGCTCCATCCAAAGGTCACCCTGCAGGTCAAGGACACAGAGGAATACGCCGTGAATTTCTACATAGATGAAGAATGCCGGACAAACCTGCTGAAGCCGTCTGTTGTATCCTATGAGGACAAGGATAAAGACAGGTTTGGAAACAAATACAAGATCGCGGTGTCATGTGGTGAGGTTAAGGGATACGTTACTAATGACGAAGATCCAGATGATAAAGACGCTAGAGGTCCTATTGATCCCGATACGTCGATTGCGACAACTTTAATATAAAAGATGGCTGCTCTTTGATAAAACTGAAAGCAAAAAAAGAAATATACAAAATCTGGAATTGCATAACCTTAGACACAAAAGATAATCTTTACTTTTGCGGAAAAGATCAGGAATTGGGCTCGTGGGACTATCCGGGGGTGTACTCTCTGGATTCAAATCTGAATACGAGATGGTTTATTGATGATATTTGCGGAACCCGGCCAGTGGTTTCATTGGATGGTACGATATATTCGGTGCATAGTGATATGTTATATGCAGTGAATCAGGATGGAAACATTTCGTGGTCGTTTAATACGGCTGAGAACCAGATCGGAAGCATACTAACTTTTTCAGTTGGGGTGGACGGGTCTCTGTATCTTAATTCTGGCGGCAGTCTA
>CAYHWL010000176.1:0-2801 GCA_964359785.1 uncultured Methanosarcinales archaeon
CCGATGTCATTAGGGGGGCTCTACAACTTCACCGTCTTTGTCAATGACTCAAATAGCCTTTTGGCTAATCTTTCAGCCAATTTCAGCATTAATCTTCCGCCATCAGCATCAAGAGTCAACATCACCCCATTCACTCCAAACAGCATAACCGCAGTGGCAGGGGTATGGAATTATTCGGACACAGATGGAGACGCGCAGAATGGATCTACCTACACTTGGTTCATCAACAATACGGAGGCATGGAGGGATAGTTCGCTAGTGAGCTATTGGAGAATGGATTCAGAATTTGGTTTTAACGATACTTTAGGACGCAATAACGCTTCGCAAAACACAGCTTCAGCACGACCTGCCAGCACCACTGGAATAACAAAAGAAGCAATGCTTTTTGATGGAAGTGATGATTATGTCTCTGCAACGGCGCCAGTATCTAATTATCCATTAACAATGTCTACGTGGATCAAAAGGACTGCCGGATGTGATGTTCTAGCACTAAGTAATGTGAGTGGATTTGTGGATTATTTGTCTGTTTGGGCAGGCGATACCTATTTTATTGTTGCAAGATCCTCTTCTACTAATGATCAGTATGACACGGGGGTTGCTGTATCCAGCGGTTGGAATCATATTGCCGGTGTTTTTGATAGTGCTACCGATAGGAAGATGTATGTTAATGGAATCCTGATAGCTTCTAGAACAGGTTCAGTAAATCCTAGTTACAACACTTTTGGTATAGGAGTAGTCCCAAGATCTGTGGGGACACCTTGTGCGTTATTCAACGGTTCCATCGACGAAGCCAAGATCTTCAACCGCTCCCTCACGGCCGCAGAACTAGCCAATGAGTACCAGATGATGTCTTACGGTTCGACAGAAAAAGACGCGTCAGGCACTCCTGCTCCAGATATCCCGATAGTGTTATACCACTTCGATGACTCTCCGACAGGAAAGCGTTTGGAAGACTTTTTCGGCGGCAACAATGCTACGCTCTCAAATGCCACTTTCGCTGCAGGTGTCTTCGGGACAAACGGCCTCTCTTTCAATGGCATCAACGCGACAGCTATTGCTTCAAACTCTCAAGTTCTTAATCTGTCAGGCAATCTCACGCTCATACTCTGGACTAACTCTTTGGATGGCAATGACACTAATACATATCTTGTCAGCAAATACAGCACAGGTCTTCTCCCTAGCTTTGGCATCTCAAGGAATCTTTCTCATGTCATCTGCACAATCGCGAACGCAACGTCTAATCAGTCAGCAAGAGCGTCGGTCTCATTGAATTCCTGGCAGCATGTAGCTTGCGTCTATAATCAGACTGAACTGTCCATCTATCTCAACGGTGCTAAAGCGAATTCAAGTCCATTCGCAGGAGTGATCAACATCACCACAGGCGCGCTATATATAGGGTCATTGAACGGCACATCTAATTTCTACAATGGCAGTCTAGACGAATTTGAGATCTACAACCGTCCTCTGACCGCAGACGAGATCAATCAATCTTACAGGAGAGACTTTCCGCTATTTGGACTCAACTCCAGTAGATTCGGCTCCAACTCATCTTTGACTTTCCAAGTGGAGCCTATCCAGTCTGATGGGACTGTCGGGCCGGTTGTGAATTCGACTACATTAGTTACATTCCAAGGCTCCATTCCGCCGCTTATTGTGAATGTGACCCCTAATGGCACTGCATTCCTTAATGGCTCTGTCATTAATATCACTGCGAATGTGACAACCTCTGCTTCAGCTCTTACCGTGTCAGCGAATGTCACTTTGCCTAATGGTTCGATTAGAGTGGTTCCGATGTCAAATTCGTCCAGTACGATTTTCAGGGGCAATCTTAGTCCGATGTCATTAGGGGGGCTGTACAATTTCACGGTTTGGGCAAATGATTCGAATTCCCTTTTGGCAAACGTCACTTCTAATTTCAGCGTGAACTTCCTGCCGGCAGTCTCTAGGGTCAACATCACTCCTTTCAATCCAAACAGCACAACTGCTGTGGCAGGTGTCTGGAATTACTCTGACACGGATGGAGACGCGCAGAATGGCTCCACTTACACTTGGTTCATTAATAACACAGAGGCTTGGAGGGATGCGGATTTAGTCAGTTATTGGAGGTTTGATAGGGATTCGATAGATCTTCTGGGAAGGAACAATGGCACCAACAGTGATGGTGCAAATGCCAGTGGGGTAATCAAGTCTGCGTTCAGTTTCAATGGCGTAAACGCTTTTGTCAATGTTAGTAAATCAGCTAGCCTCAAACCGGTGAATCTAACACTGATGGCATGGGTATTTGTGCCGGTGGTTCAGAACGAGACAAAGATCATCGCTGGGAAGAGGCAGGCTCTATCGGGTCATGCGAGCTACGATCTTGCCTATATCAAGAATCCAGACCGACTGGCATTTATTGTAGGCACATCGACACCGACAGAATTCGCTGTGAATGGGAACCTCACGGTAGGGGCATGGCTTCATCTCGCGGGCACATATAACGGTACGACGGCGGCATTCTACATCAATGGTCTCTTGGCAAATTCGACTACCGTCAATGCAGCAATCGGATATTCTGACACATATCAATTCTTGATTGGCGGTTATGATGATGGAGTGCCGGCCACGTTATTCCCATTCAATGGTTCCATAGATGAAGTCAAGATCTTCAACCGCTCCTTGAGCGCCGCAGAAGTCCAAGCAGAGTACCAGATGATGTCTTACGGCTCGACAGAGAAAGACGCGCAAGGCACTCCTGCTCCAGATATCCCCATTGCATTATGGCACTTTGATGACAACGTTTCAAACACAAGGGTGGAGGA
>CAYHWL010000177.1:0-2760 GCA_964359785.1 uncultured Methanosarcinales archaeon
TCGGCGGAGTAGATTTCAAATCTCGCGGGGTTGAAGGAGTTCAAGGAGATGTTTCAATACGCGGCGGCACTTTCGAACAAACCTTAATTCTACTTAATGGAATGAGAATGAGTGATCCGCAGACAGGGCATCATAACCTCAACACTCCGGTATCGCTGGATAATGTTGAGCGGATTGAAATTCTTAAAGGGCAGGGTTCTAGGATTTTTGGTCCCAACGCATTCAGTGGTGCAATAAATATCATTACTAAAAAATCAAGTTTTCCTTCTTTATCACTATCAGTTCTTGGCGGTGATCACAGTCTCTATGAAACCGGTATTGCCGCAAGTTATCCAATTGGAATTACGAGTAACAGTGTCTCTTTTGCAAAGAAAAAATCGGATGGTTACCGCCTCAACACAGATTTTGATATTACAAATTTTTCTCTGCAACATAATATTACGACTAAACCGTATAACGTAAATCTGTTCTTCGGATACAACGATAAAAAATTCGGCGCTAACAGTTTCTATAGCAATCTTTTTCCGAATCAATGGGAACACACTACAACAAAACTTTTAAACGGATCTGTGGATTTTTCTTTCGGTGAATTCACATTATCTCCCAAAATGTTTTGGCGCATAAATGATGATGATTTTTTCTTAGATCATAATAGACCGGATTGGAATAGGAACATTCACCAAACAAATTCGTATGGAGCAGAGATCCAGTCATCCTTAAAAACACAATTTGGAACAACTTCGTTTGGTGGAGAAATCGGCAATGATCAAATAGCAAGTTCGAATCTTGGAGAACATTCGCGCACAAGAGGAGGCTTCTTTGCAGAACAAGTTTTTGAACCTCTGGAAGATTTCACATCTTCAGTAGGTTTTTTTGTTTACAACTATTCCGGAATCGGTTGGAAATTTTGGCCCGGAATTGACGTTTCCTATCGTTTAAATGAACACGCAAAAGTTTTTGCCTCTGCCGGTAAAGCTTTTCGAATGCCGACCTTTACTGATCTGTATTACAAGAGTCCGGCTAACATTGGTAATCCCGATTTAACTTATGAGGAAACGATAAACTATGAAGTTGGATTTTCATTCCGGCAAAATATTTTTCAGACAGATGCCAGCGTTTTTTTGAAGGATGGAAAGAATTTGATCGATTGGGTCCGCGCAAATAGTCTATCGCCCTGGCGCGTTGAAAATGTTACCAGTGTAAAAACTTACGGTGCAGAGATTAGCTTTTCTATAAATGTCATAAATTGGCTTGGCAGTTCAGCATTCAAAAAAGTTGAATTGAGTTATGCTTATCTAACAGCCGATAGATCAGCGAGTAACTTCGAATCGAAATATCTGCTCGATCACTTGAGACATCAACTAATTGCCGGCATAACAAATGATCTGCCTTTTGAAATCTTACAGAACTGGTCATTACGTTTTCAGGACAGAGTAAATCTCACTTCTCAATTCACTATTGACACTCAACTCCAAAAGAGAATCAATTCTTTTGAAATATTTATTAGGGTCACAAATATTTTCGATAAGATATATTCCGATTTTTCCGGTGTGGAATTACCCGGAAGATGGTTGAGCGCTGGATTAAAATATACTATCAGGTAAAAAAGATTTTATGTAATAGCACACGGATAACACTGATTAAGCGGATTAGCGCTGATCAAAATCCGTGAAAATCTGTTTACCCCGTGGAATAAATTAAGAATCAAATTGTTTCTAAAACACAAATGCTATTCCACGGGGTGGATTCGTGTCATCTGTGTTCTATTTTTTTAATGGTCTCGTTAAAGCTTAAACACCAAAGAGATTGCCAACTGTACCTTAACAACTTTACCGTTCATTTTACCGGGGCGGAATCTTGAATTCCTTACCGCGGCTATAGCCGCTTCGTCACATCCGCTCCCAATTCCTTTAACAATCTCTGCTCTTCTAACGGATCCTGCCTCATCAACAAATACTTTTACTATCACTTTACCTTCAACTTTATCTCTGCGTGCCTCCGAAGGATAAATTATTTTTCTCTGAATTGATTCAATTCCTCCGGTTGGTTCCGGCATCATATCAACCGCTACGTAAAATGTCTCATCAATAACTTCTTTCTTCTTCTCTTCGACTTTAGGTGGTTCAACCTTAACTTCTCCGGCGGGATATGCTGATTCTGCCGGGACTTCAAACTCACTGACCACTTCCCCCTTCTTTGCAGCGATCGGTTTAGCAAAGTTTGGGTTTGTGGCTACAACTTTTTCTACCGGAGAATTATCTTTTGTAATTGAAGGTGGCGGACCAAGTTCCGCGTATTTGAGTATTTTTATTTTTACTGCCGGTTCATTTTGCTCTTCTGGTGCAAAAACAATAAACGAGACTATGACTATCAGATGCAATAATAGAGCGGCAATTACACCGGATAAATAATTTTTAGGATAGATTCTCTTTAGCTCAAATGCGCCGTAAATATTATTTTGATTTTCGGAATTCAATTATTGGACTGTCTCACAAAAAAATTTCACGGCAAAGTTAGAGACGAAGCAATTGATTAGCAATTGCAAAACAGATCTTGACACTAAGAGTGTAAAAAAAGCGGACCGGAGTCCGCTCTAAGAGAATTAAGGCATAGTTATTTTTTCTCACCATCACTCAATTGGAATTTATACGGCAGAACAATCCATACTGCAATCGGTTCACCATTATTAAGTGCCGGAGAAAATTTTGATTTCATTGCGGCATCAACAGCAGATTGATTAAAAATTTCACTATCGCTTTT
>CAYHWL010000178.1:0-2759 GCA_964359785.1 uncultured Methanosarcinales archaeon
CGGAGACAAAAGACAACATGTTTGTTGTTCCTAAAATAATTTAGAGAATAGGACAAATGATG
Organism: uncultured Methanosarcinales archaeon; assembly: GCA_964359785.1. Lineage (GTDB taxonomy): Archaea > Nanobdellota > Nanobdellia > Woesearchaeales > JAGWAF01 > JACQSU01. The sequence goes on from CAYHWL010000178.1 coordinate 63, forward strand.
TCACTTAATAAATATACAATCGCACAAATTACTGAGAAAATAAAAGGCAAAGAAGCGAAGGCTATTGAGGTTATTCAATCAGTTTTGGAAAGAATAAATGCGGTAGACCACCAAATTAATGGATTTATTAGTATTTTCGACCGCGAGGCTATTAAAAGAGCAAACCAGATTGATGAAAAAATAAAGAACGGAGAACCTATCGGTAGGCTTGCGGGTGTGCCTATCGCTATCAAAGACAATATTTCCATACAAAACAAGCTCACAACCTGCGCATCTAAAATGCTTGAAAAGTATCGCCCACAATATAATGCAACCATAATTGACAAACTACTTAAAGAAGACGCAATAATCATTGGGAAAACCAACATGGATGAATTTGCGATGGGCTCATCGACTGAAACATCTTATTTTGGAACGGTAAAGAATCCATGGAATCTTAATACTGTTCCAGGTGGCACGAGTGGTGGTGCGGCCGCTGTACTATCTGCTGATGAAACGATTGGTTCGATAGGATCCGATACTGGTGGCTCAGTTCGACAACCGGCATCTTTTTGCAGTGTGGCTGCTATCAAACCTACATATGGCAGAATTTCCAGATATGGATTAATTGCATATGCATCTTCACTAGATACAATCGCTCCTCTTGGCAAAGATGTTAGAGATTGTGCAATTCTTTTAAATATCTTAAGCGGCAAAGACCGACGAGATTCCACATCGGTAGAGGTGGATGTTCCGGACTATGAAAAATTATTGAAGGGTAGTATTAAGCACATGAAAATAGGATTGCCAAAAGAATATTTTTCTGAGGGGATACGTGCTGACGTGAAGGATGTAATATTAAATAGCGTAAAATTCTTTGAATCTTTGGGAATAGTGATTGAAGAAACATCGTTGCCTTCGCTTAAGTATGGAATCCCCTCTTATTATCTAATCGCAACATCTGAAGTCAGTTCGAATCTAGCCAGATATATGGGAGTTCATTATGGGCATCGAGCTAAGAATTACAAGAACCTAATTGATTTTTTCAAAAATAATAGGACAGAGGGCTTTGGTTCAGAAGCAAGAAGGCGAATTATATTAGGGACATATGCTTTAAGTAGTGGTTATTACGACGAATATTACCTGAAAGCTCAAAAAGTTCGGACTTTGATTATGAAAGAGTATCTTAAGGCCTTTGAAAAATATGATGTTTTGATTGGGCCTGCTTCGCCATTTCCGGCGTTTAGAGTGGGCGAGAAAGCTCACGACCCTCTTCAAATGTATTTAGCTGATATTTATACTGTCACCATCAACATGGCTGGCATTCCGGCCATATGTATTCCGTGTGGGTTCAGTAATGAAGGGCTACCAATAGGGATGCAGATAATCGGTAAACATTTTGACGAAGCAAAAATACTGCAAATAGCTTATGCTTTTGAACAAAATAGTGATATTCATAAGCAAAAGCCTAAAATTTAATTCCAGATGCATCATTATAGATGAATAAAAAACACAGAACGCAAAGCAAGTCGCCTCTCTTGATAATTTCTTGTGGTGGAACTATTACAGGAAAGAGAAACGTCGATAATTCTATCAAGCCCTTTTCGAATATTTCGATTTTAATAAAAAATCTTGCCCGCGATGAGAATATAGATTTTATTAATCTATTTAACATATTAAGTGAAGATATGAATCCCTTACACTGGGTTGCTATTACAAGCTCCTTAGAAAAAGAAATATTAAGAAACAAATATAAAGCCATAATTATTTTACATGGCACGTTTACACTTCCATATACTGCATCGGCGTTAAGTTTTATGATGCAAAATTTACCAATACCGCTCATATTAACCGGCTCCGTTTTCACCCCATACGATAAGGGAACTGATGTTTTCGATAATATCAATATGTCTTTAAAGGCTGCTGACAAATTGGTAGAATTCCCAGGAGTTTATGTAGTTGCCCCCATGATAGATGCAAATGTTTATCCTTATTTTGCCAAAACAAATAATTCTATTTCTGTAAACAATGAGAACAGGACATATTGTATTTTCAAAGGCATCAATCTTAGGAAACTACATTCATGGCAGATAAATTGCTTCCAAAGCATTAATACTCCCGCTTTTGCTGAGATCAAGAATGATACCTTTATTTTTAACATAAAAAACAACTCGAAGGCAGGTTGTAGTCCAGTTGGTCTAAAAGTGAGCACAAAACTGGATCCGAGAGTTTGTTGCATCAAAATTTTCCCAGGATTTGACGCTAATTTATTGCTTAAATTAGTAAAGTGGTATAAAGCTTTTATCATTGAGGGTTATGCCGATGGCACCCTGCCAACTTTTCAAGACTATAATTTTTTGGATGTTGCAAAAATATTATTAAAGCAGCACATTCCATTTTTTCTAACTTCTCAACCATCTGGGATCACTACTCTTACTGCTTATCAGGGAGGTGTTAAGCTCCATAAGTTGGGAGTAATCCCTTTATACAACATGACAACAGAAACTGCAATTGTAAAATTAATGTGGGTCTTAGGGCAAAGCAACAGATTTAGTGAGGTAAATAAACTAATGCAAAAAAATATAGCAGGAGAAATAGAACCTGTTTATTCATTATAGAGGAAAAAGAATATGAAATACGAAGCAGTCATAGGCCTTGAAGTTCATGCGCAGATGCTTACGGATACGAAAATCTTCTGCGGATGCTCGACTAAGTTCG
>CAYHWL010000179.1:0-2756 GCA_964359785.1 uncultured Methanosarcinales archaeon
AATAAAAAGACTACTATTTAAAACATCCTAAAATTAATGTTATCTACTATAGTTCATCATCAAGACTTGGATCCTGGAAAACGATACCAAAAGAACGCCTCACATTCTTCGCGTCTTTTGTGATATCATAACCATTGAGATGCATCTGGCCTGACGTCGCAGGAAGAAGTGTGGTGAGCATCTTTATCGTCGTAGTCTTCCCTGCGCCGTTAGGGCCCAAGAAAGCGAAGATGCAGCCATGAGGCACGTCAAAGGAAATAGAGTCCACAGCCGTGAACTTGCCAAACTTTTTTGTGAGCTTTGAGACAGTGATGATTGAATCCATCAACCTGCGGAGAAGATAGAGGTATATATGGCTTATCGATCAAGTGAATCCAACTTCTTTTCCTATGCCTTGGATCGCCTTTATTGCGGTGGCAAGGAATTCGTCAAGTGGGAGAGGAAGCTTTTCACATTCTAAAATAATATTGCGGTCAATGCCTGCGGCGAAATTCTTGTCTTTGAACTTCTTCTTGAGACCGGAGACTTCCATACCTTCCAACGATTTTCTCATAAGACCATAGGAATGTATCAGACCAGTGACTGTCTCTGCGCAAGCCAAGGCATGCTCGATCTGTCTTGTGCGCTGTCTATCCTTTAGACCTGCGCAGTCAAAACCAAAACCGTGAGAGATGATTATATCAATGAATTCTTGGTCGAAACCTGCCTGTTTTAGAAGCGCTGGGGCTTTGGTGAGGTGCTGGGAGGATTCCTGTTTTGTCTTCCCCCAGTCAATGTCATGCAAGAGGCCAAGCATCGCCCAATAATCAGGGTCTTGATCTAGTCGAATCGCTAGAGCTCTCATGATCGCCTCGCTCTCAAGATAATGATTCATATCCTGCTGTTCAGTGTTGTGCTCTTTTAGAAGGGCAATCGCCTGGTCTCGTGATATGGGGAGTGACATGATCTGGTGAGATCACCATCGCTTATTATCTTTTGTGGATTTTGCAAGACTTATAGGGCTTTTATCCAGCATATTTATAATAAACTCACGCCTACATCCAGTATGATACTGCCGGCCCTGGATGCACTTACACAAGATGGACTGGATTCACTTCCTGTCAAAGATATCCTATCAAAAGAGAATTATCCTTACGCACACTCCATCGCGGAATATGGTATAACCGCGATGGCACACGCGTATCTTATGCATCAAGCAAAAGAGAACTTCTCGAATGGCAAGAAACCAGAAGAGTTCGCGGACAGATATTGCATATTAAAGGGAAATTATCAGCTTGAATCAGATTTGAGAGCCGTCGGAAATGAAGGAATATTCATACCAAAACACGCTTATGACATGGGGGAAGGGAAAAGGACTGTGAAGCTATTCTCCTCGGATTATCACAACATATTCGCCCGCAATCCTGATGGAACTTACTCATTTGTCACACCTCCAAAGACCGATGAACTGATGATCCGGCAATGGCAAATCCATGATTTTGCCAACATCGAACTTGTGATGCGGGGAATACTATTCGGAAAAGAGATGTGGAAAATCTGTGTCGCTGATTACCTGCGATACTTATCGAAATTTAAACAAACAGACAAGATCACCAAACCTGCGGAGGAATTGATTGCCTACTATTCAGAACTATTGGAATCTTGCTGAACATTAGACTTTTGGTTCGCCGTACTTTAGAATCTCCTCTAAGACGGGCCTTACCAACTGCGGATATTTCTTGCGGACCTCTTGGGATATCTCATAGATATCCGGTTTTGAGATGTTGCTGCATACCTTTTTCACATGGGCAAGCGCGCTTGGATCTAGAGCATACCCAGTTTTTTGCTGATACATCAATATCCTTCCAGCATGGATAGCATCCAGAAAAGGGCGGTATGGATCGTATGAGATGGTCCTGCCTGCTATCGCGCTAAGACAGCCATCATCGTAGAGGACACCGGTGCGAAGGTTAAGGGCTATCTTGTCTATCGAGAGCGCCGCTCTTTTGAGGACACCTTCGATAGTAAATGGAAGTCCGTATTCCCTCAATCCCAGTGTCTCTTGAAGCGGCCAGATATCGAGTTGTATATTTCCTATCCTTGCTATGCCTCTGACAGAATCAGGGGGAAAGGGGATGCACTCCAATTCCGGAATTCTACGCAAGTCATGGCTGGTGATACTATCTACTGTCACATCCAAATCGTTTGGGAGCCGATCATCAAAATAATCCCTTATGATACCGCCTACAATGTAGACGGACTTGGGCTCTTGGAAGTTGTCGATCAAGAAGTGATACGCTTGTGGGAATGACTCCTTGATCCAGACAGATATCTTGGGCACGTGGGAAATGAACATACCTAGCGATCAAGCGATGTCCCTTATAAATCTCACCTGACAGGATAGCCGTGTGCCTTCACTCGATTCCTTTGGGAAGATTTTGTGTAATCTAAGGAGTATGTTACGGTGATATTACTATATACAATCATCATCAACATTATACAAAAAAGTAACTCTAAAACCAGAAGATTTTCCTATAAAAGAGATAACATAAGCAAATTGCAAATCATAATATAGGTGAGCCTCATTAAATTCCTTGATCACTTCTGCAAAATGTTTTTCATTAAAATTTCTAAACTCCGAAGAAGAGATTCCAGGAAACGTTATGTTTATGACTGTTCGTTTATCAAATTCTTCTATTGCTCTTTTTATTGCCCTATTGAATATGGATGAAACGTCTTGTGTGTCAAAATCATGGATAATCTTTTCTAAATCACAT
>CAYHWL010000180.1:0-2749 GCA_964359785.1 uncultured Methanosarcinales archaeon
TCCAAGAAATCATGTGGATGCCCTCTTGGAGCAGCATAAAAAGGACTGTCTATCGCATCAAAATACCTTTGTGGATCCGTATTATGCGCAACATCACCTATCACCAGAACTCCATCTTTTTTTAACAGTCGGTAAAACTCCTTCATCGCTTTTTGCCTGCCCGACATTCCCGTTTGCTTATCCCTGTTGTCATAATGGTGTAGTGTAGCAATCGTAGAGATCTTGTCTACATATTCATTCGGGAAATCAAAATTGTAGCCCAAATCTTGTTTTATCAGGGTTATAGGGAATCTTCCATGATTCACAGAATGGACAAAATCAAGATTCGATTGCGTATAATCACAAGTGATTACCCTGCCGCCCAGTCCGACAGACTTAGCCAACTCGAAAGTCAAGTAGCCGTTACCAGTCCCAACCTCTAAGATTGATTCCCCCTCGTTTGGAGCTGTGAGTTCCAGTTGTTTCCGAAGCTCAATTTGTCGCACTAATGGAAACTTACTATTAGCTATACGCCAGTTCTCCCATCTCTTATCCTCCTCGTTTGCCAGTTGTTGCATTATCCTTACCTCCTTTATTATTAGTACTAAATAGTAGTAAATCTACTTAAGTTATTGTCCACCAAAATGGGCGACAGGATTAAATAGCAAGGGAGATATCGGAAAGTATGAAAGAAGTAGGACTAGCACTAACCGAATACGGACTGTCTGATAAAGAAATCCGCGTCTATGTTGCACTGCTCCCCCTGGGCAGTGTGAGCCTTCAAGAAATAGCGAAGCGACTAAGCCTACCAAGGACAACAGTGTATAATACACTCTCCTACTTATCCACTAAAGGCCTGGTCTCCAAAATCACCAAGAAAGGAATCACACATTTTGAAGCGATTGACCCTAAGACGCTGATAGATAAACTGAATGAGAAAAAAATGCTTGTCCTATCCGTTCTCCCTCAATTAGAAGAACTAAAAAAAGTGATCAAGGAAAGTTCAAGTGTCGAGATGTATGAAGGAACAAAGGGCATATTTTCCATCCTTTCTGATGTGTTTAAAGTAAAACAACAAACATATTATTTTGGATCCTACTCATCCTCCATTGAGATACTAAGCTATCTGCCTTCCCATGCCAGAACAATAAGGATTGAGAACGAGATTCCCGCTAAAATAATTATTGATCCGTATGATGAACCTGCCTTCAACACAAAGGAATATCAGAAAATCACCCAGATGCGATTTTTACCATCCATGAAAGATTTTCCCCTGATGATTTTCATTTATGGCAATAAAGTCGCGATGTATTCTGTGAAAGGCGATCTTAATGGGTTAATCATAAAAAATAAAGAGGTGGCAGAAGCGATGAAACTCATCTTTGCGGTCTACTGGAGCATGGCTAAGCCAAAATAGACCTGCCTAAAGTACTACGCGACTGTCTACTGCTAGTTTCCTACTTAATCCACCTTGTAGACCGCAGAGACGCTGTCGTTGTAGACTAAACTAAAACCGTTTAGCTGCGCAAGCGCATTCATCTGATCCACAAGAACCTGCTGGCCGTCATAAGGCACAATCGCCGCATATAATGGCTTGGAATCGACATCATTCACGGTAGTGAATATATAACTTATCCCCTTGGCTTTGAGCTCTGATGATGCAGTCATGGAATCGTTTGCCAACATGACGGATGCGACCAATCTCGAGTCGTCTGGATTGGAAAGCTCGCCCAATGACTTCGTATCATAGTAAGGTTTGTCCTTGACCTCATATGAGCCGACCTTGAAAATCAACTTCGCGTCATCATCACCTGGCTTGAACGCATCAACATCAGGAGGATTGTACACAAGAGCCTTCCTTTGCGCCTTGGCACGGATCAGATGGCCGTAAGACCAATCCGCTAAGAGGGTTGAATCTTTGGGAGTGTTGGATTTTATCCAGGCCAGCGCATCACCCAAGAAAGGGCTCTCGAAAAGACGGGAGAAACTCTCGCCATTGTACTCATAGCCAAATGTAGGCATGAAAACAAGATCGCAGGCACCTGGAAGAGAGGACTTATAGCAAAGATCCTTATCCTTATCCGCGATACCTTTACACATCGATTGATAAGAATCATTCTGGAAGACGCAGTCCCCACTAGTTAGGACATGAGTGGTCCTGCAAGGGAAGTTAGTGGCGACACAATCAATATGCCTGTCCACAAAACCATAGACACAGATCTCCTTTGTATCCTTGTCCTGGATGCTCTTGCATAGATCAATATCGTCATATGCGAAAGAAAGAGGCAAAAGGCAGGCATCCTTCGATCTTGTATCTTTGATGTTGTCACATGATGCGATATCTTGGGTCTTATTGACCCTGCACCCAAATGAATCTGATTTTCCTACGCAGGAAGCGTAATCACGATCCTTGGCGCATCGTGTGTTTGATTCTAGGCATGTGCTTACAGTTATCGCTGCATTCACACCTCGCTTGAAATAACAGCTGTCTGCATCTGTGCCTGAACACTCATCGGCTGCGAGGATTTTGCTGGACTCTTTGATTGGCTTTGCTGGAACATCAACGGGAGCCTCTTTGGACGGTTCCTTCACTGGGAGACTGTCTTTGGGAACGGAATTCTCACAAGCGGCGATGACAAGCAACAAAACCAAGAGTAGTGCGTATCTCATATGGAAAAAAATCACAAGGTGGTATTTATTGGTTGTGAAGACACGGGGTGTGGGACACAAATAGTTAGTCTTTTAGGATGATTATGTATGCTCGGCGGCC
>CAYHWL010000181.1:0-2718 GCA_964359785.1 uncultured Methanosarcinales archaeon
TCTACAGAATAACATCCCTCTTGTCAAACAAATGGGATGTGTCCCGAATATTCCTAAGGATTGCTGCCAGTTGAAGAAGACCCATTCCGAGGTAGACGATTTGAACCAGGCATCCGAGTGAGTTCTTCATATTGTCTTTTCCCTCCTAACGAAGAGCTAATCCGCCGCGCTTTTTGCGGTCGGCTTGAGCGGATTGTTAGAAGTTTATTTATTTTTTTTCATTAAAATCTATTACTTCTTCACCTCCAAAATTTGCCATAACTTTTACTAAGGCATCAAAATTTCGACAAGTTTCTTTTACAATATTTTCACTGTCTATTATTTCAGTGATATCTTTACATTTAGATTTTACGCCATTGATCAAATCTTCAATTTTATATGTAAGTGTCCCAAATATTGGATGCTGTTTTGTTAGTATAACTGTTTTATGTGCCTTATATTTTTTTACCAAATCCATCTCTTCAGGACTTAACTCAACACGAGATGTAACACTAAACGATATTCCCCCCAACATACCACTCTCTTGATTTCTTTTAATGTATAGTTTCACAATAATCTCCTTTATTTGAACAACTTGAAATATTCTTAACCATGGTTATTTCCATGCTTTGGACAAAGTTTTCCCAAACCATTACAATTAGGGCATGGTTTTTGGGACCCTCCTGAAAGAATCCCGCTACTCTGATATGTAGTACCTTTTCCTTTACATGTAGGACAAGCTTTTAACTGGCTACGGCACTTATTACAATAGTCGTTACTCATTATTTTCACCTCCCCTGCTAACGATAAGCTAAGCCGCCGCGCTTTTTGCGGTCGGCTTGAGCGAATGGTTAGAATTTGTTCCTTAAGTTATCAAATTGACATCCTCTATGTTTTATTGAATTTCTGGAATACTATATTTCGACAGAAATAATCAATTTTTTTTTCACCAAAATGGATTTCTTCGAGGGTCTTGGAAATCGTCAATTCTTTTTTGATTAGCCGAAACGCTAAATTTTTTACTTCCCCAGATTTTTTATAATTTTCTGCGGCAATAAAAAAATCAAGATGTTCATTGTGGGTAAAAAATCTGCCAGGTATAGATGCTTCTTTGCTTGCCAATAATCCATACCTCAGACAGGGATATATCTGTTTATGTTTTCCGGCTTTTGCTGAATAAGTCAAAATATCATGGGTCGTAATTCTCTCTTTGAATTCAATCACTACGCGCGGGAAATCTATTTCTGCCAGCTTTTCAAATATACAAATGTCTGTTTCAAATGCCGCCGAGCCACGCTTGGGTTTTTGGGTGTTTGGCGTCGATAGACACAGCTTACGGTCAAGGGACAAGGAGTAATATAGACTTTCTTTGCGTTTTACGATGGCGGTTTCGCCCAAAACTTTCTTTGCGGCTTCCTCAAATATTTGAACGAATGCGGATTCTTTCATTTCTGTATTTTTCTAACGACAAACTCACTTGCGCCGCCAAAAAGCTTGCCAGACAAAGCCGCAGCGGTTATCGGCGTCAAGTGAAGTGTTTTGTTAACTGTTCTATTTTATTGACTATGTTCATGAAGAAGCTGACTTTGCTAAAGATTTACCAAGAATTTCAACTACTGGATTTATTGTTTGCGATTCTTTTTCTTGGGACTCATAACCCGTCGGCCTATTCACAAAAGCAGCTTGGGCCGCTTGAAGAAGAATTGCTTCTTTAACTTGATTGTCATTGCTACCTTCCACAAATGCCTTGAATGTCATTAATGCATTTGCTCTGTGTTTATTTAAGGTCTCGTTGTGTTTACTTGATTTATAATTTCTGGCACACCAAAAAATGCCAAAAGACAAAGTCGATAGAAGTATAATTTTGCTGACAACATATTGAATAGCTTCGGCAGTTGAACCAGGCGTGTATTTAAAACTTATAACAACAAATACAATAGCTACAATTAATGTAACGCCAGTTGACCAGATTGTCGCAGTAAGCCATTTCTTTGCCACCGCAGCGTGTTTATCGGAGTCGGCCAGAAAAATCTGAGCATTTGTTGCCACACCAGCTTCGGCAGCTTGCGCTTTAACTGCTTGTAGTGCTTTCTCCGCATCGATTTTGTAAGAGTCTAATACTTTCTTAAACCCTTCTGCCTCCTCTCTCATTGTGGCATGATAACCTTTTGCTTCTCGCTCAATTTTTGCGTAGTCTGTTGCTTGCGTCGCGGTAAATGCTAAAGGAACAGTAAGAGGTTCCATAATAGTGTCATATGCATTTTTTACTTTTTCAATAATGCCTTTGCATACATCTGCTGGAGTATTCTGGTTAAGGGTGAAATCGTTAACCTCTTTGATTAAATTCTTTAGATGGGTGCACCCTGTAATAATTTGATTTATTTGATTGAGAGCTAACCGAGCGATATCTCTTTGATGCAATTGTTTTATTATGTCGAGAATTTCTTCAAAATATGGCACTGCGGCAGAGAAATTAATATCTCGCGACAAGTCCTCAGTCCTTCCCAATCTTGAAGCATGAATATCTGCTAATTCAGCCAGAATATTTTTTGCTGCCTCAATTTTTTCTAGTCGCTGCTCTGGAGTGGCCATTCTTAAACTCCTTTCTATTTATCATCAGTTAACGCCGGGCGTCAGGCGCGGCGGTGGAGCGGAGCGGAACCGCCGTCGCCTGCACGCCGAAGATAGGTGTTTTTGTTTTAAGTCTTTATGTTTTCATTGCTTTATATGATATTCATT
>CAYHWL010000182.1:0-2676 GCA_964359785.1 uncultured Methanosarcinales archaeon
GGTGGAGTCGCGGTCCGTGTTGGTGTACCCGAGCCCGAGGTTCAGCCAGCGGCGCATCTGGTAGGTGGCGGTTAGACCGTATTCCGCGGTCTTGTCCTCGCGCAGCGTGGTCGAGCCGCTCTTGTACCTGTCCTCGATGGACGCGGCACTCAGTCGCGTGCGCAGGAACGAGGTCCAGCCGTGCGTATAGGCCAGAGCGTAGTCCTTGCGGTCGTTGAAATCGCCGGTGCCGTTGGTTTCCCCGGCCGCGCGGTTGGTGACGAACTCGAACACTGAATAGGTCCGGGGCGCCCAGGAAACCGCCGCGGTCCAACTGCCGCTGGAGAAATCGGTGCGGCTGGCGGAATCGAAATCTTTTTTCTGCTGGCCGACCTTGACGGTGCCGCTGGTTTTGGCGGTGGCCTGCCAAGTCACGCCGGCGAGGTAGCGCTGTTCCTTACTGTCCAGTGCGGCGGTTTTGGTTTTGTAGTCGATGTCCGTGCCGGTGGCTTGGAGCAAAAGGGAGGTGCGCGGCCCGACGTTGTAATAGAACGTGACCCCCGCCTCCTTGTCGTCGAGGTCGCGCCCCGCGGTGGTGGCGCGGTTGTTGTCGTAGCGCTTGGCGCGGTTGTTCAGGGCAAGCTCGGCGCCCCCCTTGGCGCCGGGCGAGCCGTATTTGAAGGTGGCTCCCAGGCGCGAGGAATGCCAACGGTCGGGGGTGGCGTTGGCGAGCGCACTGGTCTCGCTACCCCCCGTGCCACGGGCGTCATGCTCGTCGAGGTATTCGGCCTGCAGGTTGAGCCGGCCCTTCTGGCCCAGGCCTACGTCCGCTTCCGCCAGTAGTTTCTGATCATCGTAATTGTCCGCGCTGCTCTTGCTGTAACGGCCGACCTCGGCCTGATAGAGAAAGCTGTAGCGCTGGCCTTGTCGCAGGGCGCGGAGATCCAGCGTGGGGATCAATACCGTAACATTGGAGCTGGTTTTGGCGCTCGACTGGAGGAAGATATTGTCGTCGAGCCGATATTGCAGCTCCACGGAAGGATAAAGCGTCATGGGGCCGAGGCTGACGCCCGCCGGCTTTGCTTTGTTTGTCTCGCTCGCCGCCCCCTTGTTTTCGACCTTGGTGTCGGCCAGCGCAAAACCACTGCAGCAGGCAAATGCGACAAGCGTTCCCCAGACGGTCCTCACACCCTTTTTTATCATTTCTATCTCCTTCATCCCGTTAACGGCTGCAAGCGAACGTATAACGCGAACAGCGTAACCGCGGTTGTTCAGAAGGCGCTGGCGCCTCCGCCTGCGCCAGCACCAGACGCCCCCAGGATCGTGCCCGAGGTAGTAGCGCCGGCGGCTAGAGTCTCGGCTTGGGCCACCACAAGGACATTGCCGACGGTGGCAGCGTCGATGTTTGCATTAATGAGAGCCGCCTGGACGGTGGCCGTGTCGACACCGGCATTCAGCAAGGCGGTCGCGAGCTGAACGAGATCGAACCCCATCCCTGTTGCCACCGCGACAATGGCATTTATGTCCTCGCCGGCGGTGACGGCGCGTCCGATCGCCTCCTCGAGTGTCATCTGACCTTGTTGCACAAGTGCGGCATCGCGCCCGAAGTCGGCACGCGCTGGCATGGCGCAGACCAATAAACTGGCGACAGCGATGGCAAGAATCGTACGTGTTTTCATGTTACCCTCCATCCAGCAAATTAAGTACTACTCATGGGAACCTCTAAAAATTGCCCTCCCGGCAATTTTTAGAGACGCAAAGCAAAAGACGTGGCTTTTGCCTTGCTTCATTATTTCAAACACTTCAGCGTGTTTGAAAAATGTGGGCCATCCCTGGCCGCGCGGGAACCTCTATTTCTAGAGGTTCCCTTAATATAAGCAAAGCACCAACGATGCCAATGTTAGACTGATAAGTTAGTTGCGCGCAATAAAATAATTAAAGTAAAAAATTCATTTAGTTATGCTGTTTTTACCGCATTGAGTTGGTTAGCAGAAAACCAGGATAGAGCGCTCCGGTTCGTCAATAAATTGATAAAAAGTGCGGCGTGGGCTGCGGGGTGTAGGGCAAACCGCTTCGGGGGACAATCGTTTTCATCAGGGCGCCTTTCAGTACCTTGCATTTCGATATTGCCCTCCCCGGTTTATGGCATACCGGACCCATTCGGGGCTGGCATTAAAAAATAGGTGGAGTGCGTTTCTACAGAGAGGTAGCGTGCCTGAAAGGCAGGGCTGAGCCACGAGGACTTTCAAGGTCAGATCATCAATCACCGGCCGCGCATCATCAGTCACTAATCACGCGACACGAATCACCAACACTATGTCCCGCCCCTCCCTGCACGGTACCGGCTACACCCGCAAGCGCATCCTCGTCACCGGCGGCGCCGGGTTTCTCGGCTCGCACCTGTGCGAGCGGCTGCTCGCGGACGGGTACGAAGTATTGTGCGCTGACAACTTCTTCACCGGCACGCGCGACAACATCCTGCCTCTCCTCGACAACCCACGCTTCGAGCTACTGCGTCACGACGTCACCTTCCCGCTCTACGTCGAGGTGGACGAGATTTACAATCTCGCCTGCCCGGCCTCGCCGATCCACTATCAGTTCGATCCGGTGCAGACCACCAAGACCAGTGTGCATGGGGCGATCAACATGCTCGGGCTGGCCAAGCGCACAAATGCCAAGATCTTCCAGGCCTCGACA
>CAYHWL010000183.1:0-2577 GCA_964359785.1 uncultured Methanosarcinales archaeon
CGGCACCGCGCTTGGAACCGCCCTACTCGTATCGGATGTGGTCAAGAAAAGCGTAAACTCCTCGAACAGCTCAAGAGCCGGATTGTGTTGAAGAACAAGAAGCTGAAGATTGAGAAAGCAGGCAAAAAGTAACTTAGAATCAGCTCGACGTAACAACCTGATTTTGGTAGGCTTCACTCCGTTGAGCACTACAATTGAAGTTCGTACGGTCGCGACTATTTCGCTTTAAAAATAATCTTGGATACAGTATTTATTTAGCACCTATGTTTAGAGAAGGTATCCCCGAAATGGGGCTTGAAAATAAGGAGAGTAAAGATACATTACGCAAGGCCTTCGCTGACGCCATTTTTAAGTGGGTCGCGGCGTTAGAAGTTCGTAGTCAAAAAGATCCAGAGACGAAGGTCTCACCACTTAAGTTGTCTGAACGTCTTGGTGCAGCGGCAGTGCCATCGATTTTTTTTGCCTTGTTAGCTGGCTGTGGTTATAAGTTGGATCCACAAGAATGCCAGGCCGATGAGCAAGCTTACCTCGACAAAACCATTCAGTGGGGCGAGGATCACCAGCCCGAAATGCAGGTGCAGATGGACCAGCTTTGGGGCGATAACGCCACGGTAACGACCTCGAAGTTAATGGGTGTACTTTCTGGAGCCGCCATCACCTGTGGGGCACAGATCGAAGGAAAAAAGGAGGCTGCAGGAGAGACACATCTTCCTGGCCAGTTTGGTGATGGTATGATTGTTATCAACGTTGAGGCAGCCGCCTTTAAAGGTGGATTGGAATCATTTTTGCAAGGAGAATATACGGCGGACTGGAGTGTGGATTTTCTGCGTAGTATTGCCACGGACCCTGCCTACGATGACGATTCTTGGAATGCCATTTTGTATAATCGAGCGATTGTCGGTAACTTGGAAGTTATTGTTCATGAAGCGGCGCACTTGAAGTTAAATGTTGGGCATACCCAGGAGGCGCAACAAGAGGAAACCCAACTACAGAGCCAAGTTCCTCTCGATCGCGAAAAAGAAGCGATGATCGATGAAATATACGGCTGGGGCTATGCGGCCTATATGGCGGCGGATGCTTGGGCTGAAGAGCGAAAAGATGTCCTATGAGGTGATGTCCTTTAGGTGTACAAAAGTTGATAAAGTGACGTATGAGCAAGACAGATTGGGCAAAACATCACGAGCTCACGAAAAGTAATCCGCCATCCGAGCTTCTGATCAAAGCTCTCGAATACGTAGGTCATAAGGGCAAAGCGATAGATATTGGTGATGGTGGGCTTAAAGACGCTCGTTATCTTCTCGATCAAGGCTTCGACGTCACCGTTGTAGATCAAGAAGAGCAGATGAACATAGCGGCTAAGGCCGTGGCTTCTGATAAACTCCACTGCTTCGTTTCTACTTTTGCGGATTTTGTATTCAAAGAAGACATATTCGACCTCGCCTCCGCAATGTTCGCGCTACCCTTCAATCCACCCGAGACGTTTGACGCAGTCCTCACCAACGTCAAACGCTCCTTGGTGAAGGGTGGAATATTCTGTGGCCAGCTTTTTGGGACTCGTGATGAATGGAGTAACAATCGCCAGATGACCTTTCACACCAAAGAGCAAGTTGATGGGTTATTTGCAGAC
Source organism: uncultured Methanosarcinales archaeon (assembly GCA_964359785.1). Classification (GTDB taxonomy): domain Archaea; phylum Nanobdellota; class Nanobdellia; order Woesearchaeales; family JAGWAF01; genus JACQSU01. The sequence goes on from CAYHWL010000183.1 coordinate 1,628, forward strand.
ATGGAAGTGCTCTCACTTGTCGAGCGAGAGATGGATGGATATACGGCCGACGGTACCCCGAAGCATTGGCATCTTTTTCACATTATTGCAAAGAAGCTATAGAGTGATTTTCTTCAGTTCTCTGATAAAGGGCAACGTAACGGGATCACGCTTGTATGAGGCTGGCATCGACTGAAATCGTCGGAGAGCAAGTTTGGCAAAGTCCTTGGCCTTGTCGATCTCACCGAGCATGAGGTGAGCTTTCGCCATGCTGTAGAGGATGCCGTAGTGATTGGGGATGTGGGGAAGAGCCTTCTCGTAATAACGCAGTGCTACTTTAGGTTGACCAGTATCTCGATAGTGGTTGCCTATTTGGGCGTAGTATTCCTTCGCGCCAGTCTTTTTGATTAATTGCTCGACGCATTCAACAAAGCGATCACCTTTGAGCAACATGCATTGACCGTATCGCGCGGCGACATTCTTTGAGTCAGTGCTCACGAGCTTTTTAAGAATGCGCTGAGCGCGTTGTCGGTCTCGGGCTTTCACTTTTGGAGAGCACTTTTTGCATTCACGGGTGTGTCTTTGCAGTGCAAGCGCGATCTGACTTAAAACGACAGCTAAACCATTAGCCGACTTTTTCCACCGAAGGAAAGCTGTTGAGACGTCATGGGTGCGACGATTGCTCATGGCGCTTCGCAACTTCTCCACGAGCAACTTTTCATTGGTAAGTCCAGTCATATTCCTTATAAGCTTTGGACTGGATTTTAACATCGTTCACCATGCATAGCCACAATAAAAAGTTGTTCGGCTATTTCAAGATGGGTCGCCAAACGCTCAGCCAAAACGAAAACCCACTCCCGAAAAGGAAGTGGGTTTTCTTGGTCATGACCTGTCTAGGTCGCCCAGAACAGGCACATGATGGTTCCGGGGCAGGGATTCGAACCCCGGTTGCCTGGTTCAGAGCCAGGAGT
>CAYHWL010000184.1:0-2559 GCA_964359785.1 uncultured Methanosarcinales archaeon
CACCATTCAAAGCATCATACAGGCAGAGTAGAGGCATACGCCATAGATTTTCTTGAATAATAAATGCCGGTTTCAGGTAAATACATCGCCGCAGAAATTGCGGTATTCACAGTCAAGGCATTTATTCTTTGATTTTGCAGGCGGAGGCATTTGCTGCAGAGAAATCATTTCTCTGATATCACCAAGCATATTCTTTGTTTTAACTTTCAATTCGTCTGTCAGATTAAAAACAACAGCATCTTCTTTTGGGATTAGATATATGAACCCTCGATCAACCCTGCAGTTATATATATCTTCAAGAATTATTGCATAACCTAAGATTTGATATAGATGATTTTCATGCGGCTGTGAGGCAGTATATTTGAAATCCACAGGATAATAAGATTCGGTGGTTTTAATGAGCAAATCCACCTTGCCGGATAATTCAAGATTTTTGGAATATAATTGTAAGTGGAATTGTCTTACGCCTTCAGATAAGCCGTATCTTTTAAGCTTCCTTCTGCTTTCTAATTTGTCTATTCTGTCCTCTGCTATTTTCCCATGCTCCATTTTAAAAGTTGTCGCCTTTTCAACAGGCATCACATAGTTATAAAACACAACTCTCGGACAATATACAAACTGTTTGAGGTCGCTGACCCTAAGCTTAATCATCCGCGACCTCTTGCATCAATTCTTTTCTGAGCCGCATATCTCTTTCGCAGATAGGAAGCATGAGAACTTTACCGGATTTATTTCCGATCAAAGAAGAAAGTTTTAAGAAAAGCTCCTCTCGTTTATTTCTATTCAAGACGCCGGAGAATCCGCTGAATTGAATCCTCTCAAGTCCGTAGTCTTTACATTTCTCTGCAATCTTATTGCGTATGCCGTCATTTTCTATGTCATAAAAAATATAGACGGTATGTTCTTCCATGTCTACCACTTAAACCGGAATGTCTTATACTCTCTTTTGCCGGTTAGAAATGCCGCTAAATTTCTTGCCTGCATCTGAATAATTGACCTGACTTTATACCTCTTGCCTTCAAATACTTCCTGACTTTCCATGCGCTCAATGATTTTACTCCCTATGAGCTTTCTTGTTTCTGCTTCGAGCAGTCCGTTTTTAATTTCAATTGATTCTCCGAGATTGATATGGGCAATCACAACCCTGTCAACCACGGGCTGGCGAAATTCCTCGATTAAATCCAGAACAAGCGATGGCTTTCCGGGTCTGTCCACATGCAGGAATCCTGCAAAAGGCTCAAGTCCTGCATTAATAACCGCGCCCCAGACATGGGAATATAAAATGCCATAGCCGTAATTCAGCAGGGAATTCACTGCATCAATAGCGCCTCTTGTTTCCCTGCCGAAGAATTCAACTTTATTTCCGATTATTTCTTTAACCCCATTCCAGTATAATCTTCCTGAAGCGCCTTCTATTGCCATCAGGCTGCCTCTTGCATCATCAATGCTCTGTCCGCTGATTTCTTGAGCCTGAGCGCTCATCTTTTTAAGAATATTTGCAATCGTTTCAATCCTATCAAACCTATTGTTATCGACAGCCTTGATATACTTTCCAAAATATCTGAGAAGTTTTTCCTGATTTTTGATCTTTCCTTCTACAACTGTTTTTGAAAACTCAAGCCCCCGCATATCATTAAATGCAATTATTTGTTCTCTTCGTGATAAGACTGTTGCAGAAAGCATTGGAGAAGTAAGCATGGCGTACGGTTTGCCGTTATTAGTCAAAAAATTTACCCTTACACCTCGTTCGCATAATTCTTCTATCAGGTCTGACGATAGAGATATTCCACGCGAAGCTACAATAACCTCGTTGAGCCTGAAGAAAGGAAATTCGTAAATAACTTTATTGCTCTTTTTTACGATCAGGCGCTCGCTCTTTTTGCTCAGGAAAATACCGAAGCCAGATAAAACTATCTGTGACGAATCACCGCTTTTTATGAGTGAAATTCCTTCATCGATAAATGTTTCGTCAACGATATTCTTGTCGATTAAGAGAGGAACAGGTTCTGCTTCTCCGGTAAAAAGATTGAATTGAGCAAGAGGTAATTTTGTAGATTCTTCTGGTTGATACTCAGGATGGATACGAGAAATTTCTAAAGCATTTTTATTCATATCCCCTCCCTAAAATTCTCTTGATTTTTAGCTCATATAGTGTAATCATATTACAGGTTAAGCTCTTTTACAACTTTTTGTTAGTCATATTTATTTAGGTCTTTGAAAATTTGGATTAGAAAGAGCGAAGAGCACTGATCTTCGTTACAGTTAAGGCTCTTTGAAAATATGGACTGAAACAAAGGCTTATGAGGATTGATTGAGAGCGGTTATCTTGTTACAGTTAAGGCTCTTTGAAAATATGGACTGAAACAGGAATGAGCAGCTTCACTGCATCGTGCCGGAGGACAGTTACAGTTAAGGCTCTTTGAAAATATGGACTGAAACTTAAAGCAGGCTTACCAAGACAAGGACACTGCACAGTTACAGTTAAGGCTCTTTGAAAATATGGACTGAAACCAACGCAGGTCGCTGTTACACAGGTCGCTGCCACGCGTTACAGTTAAG